>CAYYZJ010000894.1:0-5855 GCA_964475615.1 uncultured Flavitalea sp.
TCGTTAAACGAGGTATTTGAAAAACTCGGACCTGAACTTGATAGTGATGGCAAGCCCGTATTGAGAAAAAGCGGCAAGCCGAAACTAGTCAAAGAAAAATATGGTGCTAGCACGACTTGGATGGGCAAACTACTTTATCGCATCAATGCGGGTCGTCATGGTGGTTGCCCTGTACTTGTCTTGGGGATTACTCCAGCTTTGATCGAGAATTGGAAGGGTTGATGATTTAATTCGCTGAAACGCGCCGTTGAATTACTAAAAACATTAGCTTTGCCCATAACCCATTATGATTATGAATGAAATCACAGCTGCAGAGGATTTCCTGCAATTTATCGGCGACCAGAAATTCGCTACTATCGTAGCCGACCCACCTTGGCAGTTCCAAAACCGCACTGGTAAGATGGCACCGGAACATAAAAGATTAAACCGCTATCCTACGCTTGATCTCCAAGCCATTAAGGATATTCCGGTTCAAGTTGCTGCCAAAGAAACTGCACATCTATATCTATGGGTTCCTAATGCACTTTTACCTGACGGACTAGCAGTAATGGAGGCTTGGGGCTTTCAGTACAAAAGCAACATTATTTGGTATAAAATCAGAAAAGATGGTGGTCCCGATGGTCGAGGTGTTGGGTTCTATTTCCGAAACGTTACCGAGATATTATTGTTTGGTGTTCGTGGTAAAGGAGCCAGAACTTTACAAAAAGGAAGATCGCAGCCAAACATAATCACAACACGTAAACGTGAGCATAGTCGGAAACCTGATGAGCAATACGATTTAATAGAAGGTTGCAGTTGGGGGCCGCGCTTAGAATTATTCTCGAGAGGTAATCGTCGCGGTTGGACATGCTGGGGAAACCAAGCAGATGAATATAACATTGGATGGGAAACTTATAAAAATCATTCTCAAAATGAGAAAGAGGATATCAAACAATTGACACTAATGGAGCCAAAAGTGATCAATATCAACCATATCTCGAAGAAAAAGACCAAATAATATTATTAGCCCCACTAGATTATTAATAAACAAGTTAATGATTACTGAAATGATTTATTTGTCAAGTTGTCATTCTGGTAATTCGCTAAAAGCGATCAAATCTTCAATAAATTGGTTAGATAATTGTCCAGTAGGGGGAGATTGAAAATCAAAGAGTTACATTCTAAAATGTAACCCTTCTTTTTTAATGCGACCTTAACATGCTACTTCCAGAGAAAACATTTGAAAAAATTTATTCACAAAAAAAGCGCCTTTATAAAAAGGTGCTTACGAATAAAAATTAATTGCAATATATTTTTTACTTTCTACTTACTTTCAAGTAGCTGCCAGTCTCTTGTGCAATTTCATCCATCGGCTTCCGCCTGTTTTTAAAAATCCAAGCATCCAGTTCACTTCGTTTGAAGTATATCAATTTGCCTGTGGGACAGTAATGTGGTATTTTTCTTGCGCTTGTCAATTTATACAGATATGAACTACTAATACCATCAAGATAAATGCGAGCTTCTTCAAAACTTAAAACTTCCTTTTGAGCAAATAACTCTTATCCTTTTCTTCTATTGACTTATTTGATGTTTTCTGCTCACGAGTTTTCATACTGCCTCCTTATTCCCTCTTCAACTTTTCTAATTTACCAGAAAAAGATTCAATTGAAATCATATACTCCCCCATGTAATCGTAACCAACTTTTTTCCTGCTTATGAATCTCTTGATCCACCTGATCCGCGATTTTAATGATTTGTTTAAAATCCCTTCTGATGACGAATTTAAAACGATGGTCAATGTCCGTAACCGAACAGTTTTTGTACGGAAATGAACAATCGGTTGTACAGCAAAGTTTTTTTTAATTTGTAATCAGGCAGTTAGTCAATGGCCCCCGTTTTGTCATCAAAAAAACAACTCCATACTCCCATAAGCTTATGGTTAGCATTTATCTCAAATCTGCCTGGCGAAATCTGCTCAAACACAAATTCTTTTCATTTATTTCTGTTGCGGGACTTGCTATCGGATTATGCGCCTGTATCCTGATCATCCAGTATGTAAATGCGGAATTGAGTGTTGACCGTTTCCATATAAAACTGGATAACCTGTTCAGGGTGGTGAATGACCGTTACCAGCAGGGTTCACTGGTGCAACACAGCACCATGACTTATTCTGGAATTGGTAAGGCTATGAAACAGAAGATACCTGAAGTAGAGGCATACTGCCGTGTGGAACCTTACCGCGTCGAAGTTATTTCATGGTCGAATAAAAAAATAGTTGACCAACGCGCCATTGCAGTGGATGCATCTTTCCTTTCAATGTTTACCTATACGCTGCTTGCGGGCGATCAACAGCGTGCTTTACAGGAACCCAACAGTATCATTGTTTCGGAAAAAATGGCAAGGGAACAGTTGGGCGTGAAAGAACCGCAATCATTGCTCGGGCAGATGCTGGTATTCGATACGGATTCTCTTCCTTATAAAATAACAGGTGTCTGCAAGGACATACCCGGTAATTCACAGTTGCACTTCGATCTCCTGATATCGTATATTTCACTCTACAGCAAGAACGGCAACAACCAGTTGGGAGTGGCCGATTATGATTTTACACAACCCTTTTTCTGGCAATACATCCAATTGAAAGAAGGCGCCGATCCTAAAACAGTCGAACGGAAATTTGCAGCACTGAACACAAAATACTTTCCCAAAGCTGCAGCATCCGGTATAAGAGAAGTATTTTACCTGCAACCTTTACAAAAAGCATATCTCTATTCCGATTTTGAATATGAGATCGGCAAAACAGGCAATTACCGTATCGTATGGAGCCTGCTGGTGATCGCATTGTTCATACTGGTGCTGGCTTGGATGAACTATATCAATTTGTCTACTGCCAGGTCACTGGAAAGGGCAAAAGAAGTGGGTATAAGAAAAGTAACAGGCGCATCCAGGCAGCAACTGATCAAACAGTTCCTGACCGAAGCGCTGTTGGTAAATATAGTTGCGATCATCATAGCGGCCTTCCTTACAGGGCTGCTGCAGAATGGGTTTAACCAACTGGTGAACCGCGAACTTTCTATCGGCATGCTGTTTTCAAAACAAACTGCTGATACTGGCATTACCATCCTGTTTGTGCTGTTTTCGGTTGCGGGTATTTTCTTATCCGGTTTTTATCCTGCATTTGTCCTTTCTGCCTACAATCCCCTGAAAGTATTAAAAGGAAAGTTTACGCGATCTGTTTCCGGTGTATTTCTCAGGAAAAGCCTGGTTACTGTACAATTCGCCATCAGCATACTTCTGATCATCGGTTCTTTTGTTGTGTACAGGCAACTCCGGTTCATGACCGGGCAATCGCTGGGATATAATATGGAGCAGATGATGATCTTACGCAAACCGGTACTCAGTAACCAGGGTGCGGCATTCATGACCAATGCAGATGGATTTATCAATACCATACAACAGCTTGCATATGTGAAAGGCGCTGCCGTTTCCGGCCGGATACCGGGAGAAGAGCTGGGCAAGATCAATAATGTGAACAGGACAGATATAGCCATGAATAACCAGGGCACCATGACGAATATGGGTGTGGACACGCGTTTCATCAACCTGTACCAAATGAAACTCCTGGCAGGGAGGAATTTTTCTCCATTGGATTATAACAACGATCCGGCAAAAGTGCATACGCTGATCATCAATGAAACCGCTTTGCGGCAACTGGCTTTTCAATCGCCGCAGGAAGCGGTTGGTAAATCGATAACGGCATTTAACCGTACCTGGGATATCATTGGTGTTGTAGCCGACTTTCATCAGAAATCATTGAAAAGCGGAATAGAACCGGTGTTGCTGTTGCCTACCCTGCAGGGGCAGTACAGCCGGTTCTCCGTAAAAGTAGATCCGCAGCAATTACCCGTAACTCTAGAAGCTATCAAGAAAGCATATGCCAGCTATTTCCCCGGAAATGTTTTTGATTACTATTTCCTCGATGAAAAGTTCAACAGGCAATACAGCAACGACTACCTGTTCGGTAAGGTGTTCGGTCTGTTTGCAGCATTGGCCATATTGATTGCCTGTTTGGGTTTATCCGGGTTATCATTACTCACTTCTACCCAGCGTACCAAGGAGATCGGCGTACGAAAAGTGCTGGGTGCTTCCGTAACGGGTATCGTATTGTTGCTGTCGAAGGATTTTATCAAATTGGTGTTGCTCGCGATCATCATCGCTTCACCTGTTGCCTGGTATATTATGCATCTCTGGCTGCAGGATTTTGCTTATCGTGTCAATATCAGCTGGTGGATATTTGCATTGGCAGGCTTGCTGTCACTGATTATTGCATTGCTGGTGATTGGCTTCCAGACGGTACGATCCGCAATCGCCAATCCCATCAATAGTCTCAGGACCGAATAAAAATCATCATTATACAATTCAAGACAATTATTATGTTTTCATCAACCGTTCCCCTGCTGCGTGGCGCGATTGCGGGTATATTGTTATTGTCCTCTTCCTGCTTCCTATCTGCCCAGGACACACTTTTCGAAAACTATAGCTTGAAACCGGTGCTGGTGAATATGTCGATTACAAACATCGATGGAAAGAAAGCAGTGAGGGTAACAAGGGACACAGCTACCAAAGGAGCCGATCTGCCCACATTCGTGCGACTGAACAACACCGATAATTTCAGCAACGGCATCATTGAAATAATGCTGTTGAGCCGCCTGCTGCCCACCGCGGATGCTAATGCAAGGGGCTTTATCGGGTTGGCATTCAGAATTAATAAGGACAACAGCAGGTTTGAATCCATTTACATCAGGCCCACCAATGGAAGGGCGGAGGACCAGCTCCGCAGGAACCATTCCACGCAATATTTTTCCTATCCCGATTATAAGTTCGACAGGTTGCGGAAAGAAGCAGAGGGAAAATATGAATCCTATGCCGACATGGGATTGAATGAATGGATCAAAATGAAGATCGTGGTAAAGAATGCTCAGGCCAAACTTTACCTGAACGATAACCCGCAGCCGGTACTGATCGTGAACGACCTGAAGCTCGGCGCAGCCAACAGCGGTGCTATCGGTCTTTTCGTGGATACGGGTACGGAAGCATTTTTCCGGGATATTAAAGTGGTGAAAGAAAATTAGTTTGAACTACAAAGATTCTGTGTTTCCAGCCAAAAAGATTTTTCAGGTAATTTTAAGGCGGTTTTATACCAGCCTGTATTAGCGGAGTTGACTTATTGTTCCGCTAATCTTTTATAGAGATTTGTTTAGGCCAGAGGTACCGATCGGTTTTGACAATCTACGTTAACACGACGCATTTCCCCCTATAGAATGTCTTATTCTCCCTCCTTTTAATAAACCCTCATCGGCTAGTTTTACAAAAAAAGAGCATGCGAAAAATTATAGTTACTGAATTCATCACTCTCGATGGCGTTGTCGAGGCGCCCGGCGGCAATGAAACCCCTCATCCGCATGGCGGTTGGCAGTTTAAATACAACGCTCCCGAGACCAGGAAGTACAAGGTGGATGAGCTTGCCGGCGTGGATACTTTGCTGTTAGGCAAAAACACATACGAATTGTTCGCCGGGTACTCGGCGTGCTTATCCTCGAATATCAACCGGCACGTTGACCATTTTTAGTTTTTTACAATAGTGGCTTTCTGAGATAAAATTTTTTTGCTGTTCTTATAGATATCTAACAAAGCAGGGGGAGAATTTTCTTCGCCGATAATGATGATTGAACAATCATAGATGTATCCCTTGTTCTTAAACTCATACTTACAATTTCCTCCACTGCCTTCAGGAATAAATTCACCATTTTCTATAATCAATTCCGGTTTATCATTCATTTGGCTAGTTAAAGGCCATGAGCAGTAACGATAATTTCCTT
>CAYYZJ010000895.1:0-4393 GCA_964475615.1 uncultured Flavitalea sp.
TACGAAGTGTTCAGGAAAGAAGGCCGCGATGTGCATTTGCTCGATAATGACGCCGTTGCCGGGAGATCGGATGCCGTTGTTCAAAAAAATCTGCTGGGCGGATTGTACAGCAGTGAAGAGCTCATCGTTGACCCAAGGGAAGCCATCGAAGCGCTGCCTGCTTATCTGTCTGAAAAATTCAATATTGAATTTTGCTGGTGCAAATGCGTTTCCTATATCGCCGATCAAACCGTATACATCGGCAATGATGAAGAATATGAGGCGGACCTGATCTTCATTTGCAGCGGCGCCGAGTTCGAGACCTTGTATCCGGAACGGTTTGCCGATTTTCCCATCACCAAATGCAAGCTGCAGATGATGAGGCTGGTTGCCCAGTCCGGCAACTGGCGCATCGGCCCGGCATTGTGCGGCGGCCTTTCGCTGATCCATTACAGCAGCTTCAGGGCGGCTCCTTCATTGAGCGCACTGAAACAGCGTTACCAGGAAGAGATGAGCGATTACCTCGACTGGGGCATCCATGTGATGGTATCGCAAAACGGAAAAGGAGAGCTGACCATCGGCGATTCGCATGAGTACGGCATCACTTTCGATCCTTTCGACAAGGACTTCATCAATAAAATGATCCTCGATTATCTCCGGCAGTTTGCCAGCTTCCGGAACTGGACGCTGCTGGAAACCTGGAACGGCATCTATCCCAAGCTCACCGACGGCCAGACCGACCTGTTCTTTTCGCCCGAACCCTCCGTATACATCATCAACGGAGTAGGCGGCGCCGGCATGACCCTTTCATTCGGGCTTGCGGAGGAACTGGTGGGGGGATTGTGAGGGATGCGGGGTACGGGATGCGAGGTACGGGGTTGGAATTTCCGGTTTTGTATCCAACCCATATCCCGCATCCCGTACCCCGCATCCCGCATCCATTCTTAACTTCCGCTTAACCTTCCAATCGCATAATAATTTTATTTTCGCGTTAATGAGGTATACAAAAGAATATGTGGTATACTGGAATATACCAGGTAAAAAATATATATTTGTTCACCTTAAATAACCCAGGAGAGCTGACTGATTTTTAGAACCTTTTCCGTACAGGATCAGAAGCTCCCGACCAATATGAAAAATTTGAGAGACACCTTTTTGCTGAACCGTTATTTCTTTCTCGGGTTCGCCTTGTTTATGACGGGAGGATCGTTTTATCTGATCCTCGCTTCACGAACAGGGAGCTTTCTTTATCTGAACGAACATCACAACAGCTTACTCGATTTCTTTTTCATCAATTATACCAATCTCGGCGATGGCATTTTCAGCCTGATCCTTGTTGGCCTCTTCCTGCTGCTGCGAAGATTTAATTTCGCCTGGCAGATACTGGCTGCTTATATCATCTCCGGCCTCGTTTCTCAATTATTAAAGCATCTTATCAATAGTCCGAGGCCGAGGGCATTCTTCCAGGCCGGTAATCATATTCATATCATCGATAACATCACCGCCACCGGCAACAGCAGCTTCCCTTCGGGCCATGCTACTTCGGCTTTTGCGCTGGCTACCATCCTGGCTTTGTTGTCGAACGACAAAAAGCTCAGTTGCCTTTATCTGTTTGCCGCCATCCTGGTTGCGTATTCAAGGATCTATCTCTCCCAGCATTTTCTCGACGACGTGCTTGCCGGAGCCGTTATCGGGCTTTTCGTTGCAATCGTCGTTTATTCTTTTTTCAAGTCAGGCGGACCGGATCAGAACAAAAAAGACCGGCTTATTGAAGAAGACGCGGTGCTTGCCGGTTAATTCCCTCGGGGAACAAATTTCATCGATTGACGGCTTATACTTAGGTTTGCCCCAATTTTCTAATTCGTATATGATCGAAGGTAAAAAACTGGTGATCGTTCTTCCGGCCTACAATGCGGAACTTACCCTTCGCAAAACCTATGCAGAGATCCCTTTCGATATTGTTGATGAAGTGGTACTGGTAGACGACAACAGCAATGACCTTACCATAAGCGTTGCCAGGGAGCTGGGCATTTCCCATATCATCAAGCACGATAAAAACCGCGGCTATGGCGGCAATCAGAAAACCTGCTACAGAAAAGCGCTTGAGCTTGGGGGCGATATCATCATCATGCTCCATCCCGATTACCAGTATACGCCCAAGCTGATCCCTTCCATGGCCTACCTCATTGCCAATAATGTGTACCAGGTAGTGCTCGGCGCGCGCACACTCGGTAAGGGCGCGCTTCCCGGCGGCATGCCTTTGTATAAATATTTTTTCAACCGGGCGCTCACTTTTTTCGAGAATGTGATGCTGCGCCAAAAGCTCGCGGAATACCATACGGGCTACCGCGCTTTTTCGCGCGAGGTGCTGGAGCGCATCAACTACGAGGTCAATTCGGAAGATTTTGTGTTCGATAACCAGATGCTTTCGCAGATCATTTACCTGGGTTATGAAATAGCCGAGATCACCTGTCCCACGCGCTATTTTGAACAAGCGTCCAGCATCAATTTCCGGCGGAGCGTGATCTATGGCCTCGGCGTGCTGGAGACATCCGTCGTGCACCGGCTCTGCAAGTGGGGACTGATGAAAAAAGAAATGTATAAACCGCTTAAATGATGCAGCTCAACAGAAACACCACCATCCTGCTCATCGCTTTGTGCTCAGCCCTGCTGTTCATTCCTTTCCTGGGCCGCGTGCATCTGTTCGATTGGGATGAGATCAATTTCGCCGAATGCTCCCGCGAAATGATCAGGCTGGATGATTATACCAGGGTGTATGTGGATTATAAACCGTTCTGGGAAAAACCGCCTATGTTCTTCTGGATGCAAAGCACGGCCATGAAGATATTCGGGATAAATGAATTTGCTGCGCGGTTTCCCAATGCGGTTTGCGGCATCGTTACGCTCATTGTGGTGTTTTGTATCGGCAGGCGCATTTACGACAATCGCTTCGGTGTGCTCTGGGCGCTGGCTTACGGGGGCTCGCTGTTTCCCAATATGTATTTCAAATCAGGGATCATCGACCCCTGGTTCAACCTGTTTACTTTTCTGTCGCTGTATTATTTCATTTTATATCACTGGAAGCGGAACGGATTCGATAAGCAGGGGATAAACCGGTCACCATATTTTTATGTATGCTGGTCGGGCATATTCATGGGGCTTGCTGTGCTCACCAAGGGCCAGGTTGCCTTGATGGTGTTTCTGCTGGTGCTGGGCGTATATCTGATCTACAACCGGTTTAAAATATATTTTTCCTGGTGGCATGCTTTGCTTTTTCTCGTCATCTCTTTTCTCGTGCTTTCTACCTGGTATGGTTATGAAACGGCCAAGCGCGGGCCCTGGTTCATCAATGAATTCATGAAATATCAATACCGGCTTTTCAGCACGCACGATGCCGACCAGGCAGGCTTTTTCGGCTATCATTATATAGTACTGCTGGTGGGATGCTTTCCTGCATCCATCCTGGCCATTCCCGCTTTTTTCAAAACGCATTACAGCAGCCGCTACGATAAGGACTTTAAAAAATGGATGATCTTTTTGTTTTGGGTGGTGACTATTCTCTTCACCATCGTTCAGTCGCGCATCATTCATTATTCTTCACTGGCCTGGTTCCCGGTTACTTTTCTCGCTGCTTATTCTGTTTATAAATGGCAACGCAAGGAAGTAGCTTATAAAAAATATGTAAGTGTACTGATGGCAGTGCTCGGCGGCATCATCTCATTGCTATTGCTGGGTGTTGCCCTGATCGGGCTGAATGTAAAAAGACTGGCGCCTTATGTGAAGGATAGTTTTGCCAGAGGAAATATGGAAGCGCAGGTGCATTGGTCCGGATGGGAAGGAATTGCAGGAATTGTAATGATCATTGCATTGATCACCGGCATAAGGCAATTGCGGAAAAGCCGGTTCGATAATGCCGCCTGGATTTTTTTCGGCGGAACGGCCATCGTGGTATTTTTAGCGTCGGCCATCATTGTGCCGAAAGTGGAACGTTATTCGCAAGGCGCGAACATCGATTTTTTCATTGCCAGGCAGGGCGAGGATTGCTATGTGCATTGCCTGGGCTTTAAAAGTTATGGAGAACTGTTTTATACAATGAAAGAAAAGCCCGCCAACCCCAACTCGTATAATGAGCAATGGCTGATATCGGGGCCTATCGACAAGCCTGTTTATTTTGTTACGAAGGTGGATAGGGAGCAGAATTACAAATTTCCCCAGTTAAAGGAATTATACAGAAAGAACGGATTCGTTTTTTTAAAGCGCGATGTTCCTGCCAAATAAATCCTATTTTTTTTTGCCTGAAAAGAACCGCAGTATCCCGCTCACCACTTTATCGTTGGCGCCCAGCTTTCCCTTGATCCAGGTATAAGTAGACACCATAGCATTGTCGAGCTTTACGAGCATTTTATTGCTGCCA
>CAYYZJ010000896.1:0-5896 GCA_964475615.1 uncultured Flavitalea sp.
CATTTCCACATTTCTCACATTTCCACATTTTCTTACAACTGCGTTTTCAACTCCAGCAAAAAAGCTTTGATCTGCTCCAGCTTTTTGATCATTTCAAATCTTTCCTCTGCCTTCTTGTTTTTCTTTAAAAAATCCTTTGCGCCTTCTATAGTGTACTTGCGCTGCCTGAGCAGATGATAAATAAGATGGAGATTTTTTATGTCGATGGGTCTGAAGTAACGGTCGCCTTTTTTGTTTTTACGGGGTTGAAGGATGCTGAACTCGGCTTCCCAGAAGCGCAGCAGCGATTGATTGACCCGGAACATCTCGGCCACCTCGCCCATGGTATAATACTGTTTCTGGAAAAGCACCTCGTCTTCAGGAATGCAGATGAGGTCAGCTTCCGCAGCCACCTGCCTGATCGATTTCCTGCCCCTGGTAGACTTTATTTTTTTATTATTTACCTTTTCAACCTCGATGTTTTGCACCGGCGGAAACTCCGGTTGGGCAGCAATCGGTTCAGGCTGCTTGAGCTTTTTTATCCGTATCCCTACATTCACAGGCTGCTCAGCCTGTTTGGACAGCGGCTCCTGTTTAAGTTGGCCGTCTGCAGAGAAGTCCAAGGCAATCTGGGAAAAGGTTTTCATTGTTTTTCAGATAACACAAAAATTGTTCCGATAAATAAAGATACGGAGTTTAGGTAAAGGGCAGAAGGTTTAAGGCATAGGGCGGTGAATAAAATTTTTTAAGCGCCTTTATCCTTTTACCTTATGCCTTCCGCCTTTACCTGCCTTCCGCCGTCTCAGTCAAAGCTCTGGTTGCTCGATGAGGCCAGTTTCAGCAGGCGGTCATATTGTTCAGGAGTGATGTCGTTATAGAAATAATATACCGGGTCAACAGGATCGCCGTTGCGGTGCACTTCATAATGGCAATGCGGGCCGGTGCTTTTTCCGGTGCTGCCTACCCAGCCGATCACTTCTCCCCGTTTTACTTTCTGTCCCGGCTTCACTTTGATCTTCGACATGTGGCCGAATAACGTAGAATAACCATAACCGTTATTAATGACCACATGGTTGCCATACCCATTGCCGGTATTGCCTGCCGTTTCCACGGTGCCGTTGGCAGTGGCATAAATAGGAGTGCCCATGGGTGCGGCAAAATCGAGGCCAGCATGGAACTTGGTGGTCTTGTAAACCGGGTCGATGCGATAGCCGAACCCGGAGGCAATGCGTTTGAGGTCTTTATTGCTTACAGGTTGAATGGCAGGCGTGCAGGCCAGCAATTGCTCCTTGTTCTTGATGAATCCCTCTATCTCATGATAGGATTGGGTCTGGCTATTGATGCGGGCAGCAAGGTTGTTGAGCGAACTGGCAATGGAAGTGGCCAGGTTGTCCTGATCCATATTCTGCACCAGCAGTATTTCCTGCTCCTGCGCAATGGCCTTGGCACGGGCGCTGTCGGGAATGGGATTGGCCTCGAAAATGGTGCGGTATACTTCATTATCCCTTTTCTCCAGCTCGCCCATCTGGCGCTGCAGGCTTTTTACTTTTTCATTCAGCACATAATAATTATCCTTCAGCGCTTCATTGGTCTGCATCAGCCTTTTTTCATTGGCAGAAGGGAAATAGCGGTAGGCGATGGTAACGAAAATAAAGGCGGTCACCAGCGAGGCAGACAAAAATCCGAGCACACGCAACAACGTTACACGCAGGGGCGTCTCCAGTTTTTCATATCGGAGCGTATTGGTGTTATAATAGTATTTGATCTTTTTCATACGCCGGCTGCAGCCCGGTTGATATGATTTTTCAAGGTTTTGTCTTACTGCCTTTTTTCTTATTAGTACCTTTGCACCGCTTTAAATCCGGGTGCAAGTGTGCAAATATAAATGTTAACTGCCCAAATATAACCAAGATTATCCCGTTTTAGTATGATGACCAGTGCCGTAATCCGCAATAAATTTCTTGAATTCTTCCGGTCGAAGGGCCATACCATCGTGCCCTCGGCGCCCATCGTTATCAAAAACGATCCCACCCTGCTCTTCACCAATGCCGGCATGAACCAGTTCAAGGATTATTTCCTGGGCAATAAAAAAGCGCCCTACTCCCGCGTGGCCGATACCCAGAAATGCCTGCGCGTAAGCGGCAAGCACAACGACCTGGAAGAAGTAGGCGTGGACACCTATCATCATACCATGTTCGAAATGCTGGGCAACTGGAGCTTCGGCGATTATTTCAAGAAAGAAGCGATAGCCTGGAGCTGGGAGCTGCTGACCATGATATATGGAATCCCCGAAAATCGGTTATATGTGACCGTTTTTGAAGGCGATGCCGCCGAAAACCTGCCTGCCGACGAAGAAGCCCTGCAGGAATGGACGAAATGGATCAGCAAGGACAGGATACTGCCCGGAAGCAAAAAAGATAATTTTTGGGAGATGGGCGATACCGGCCCCTGCGGCCCCTGCACGGAAATTCATGTGGATTGCCGCACCGATGCAGAAAGAAAACAGGTGGATGGAAAAACACTGGTCAATAAAGACCATCCGCAGGTGATCGAAATATGGAATAATGTGTTCATCCAGTTCAACCGCCTGAAAGACGGAAGCCTCGAGCCTCTTCCCGCAAAGCATGTGGACACCGGAATGGGATTGGAAAGACTGGTGCGCGTGCTGCAGGGCAGGCAAAGCAATTATGATACTGACCTGTTTACAGGAACAATAGAAGCCGTTGAAAAGATCACGGGAAAAAAATATGATTATGGCAACAGCAGGGAAGCGATCGCCTTTCGTGTGATCGCAGACCATATCCGCGCCATCGGTTTTACTATTGCCGACGGACAATTGCCCTCGAACACCGGCGCCGGCTATGTGATCAGGAGAATTTTAAGAAGGGCGGTGCGGTATTATTATTCTTATCTCGATTATAAACAGCAGCCGTTATTGTTCCAGTTAATGCCCCTGCTGGCAAAACAGTTCGAGCATGTTTTCCCGGAGCTGTTCAGGCAGGTGGATTTTGTAAGCAGGGTAGTGAAGGAAGAAGAAGAAGCTTTTTTGAGAACATTGGCAAGCGGCATTCAACGCTTCGAGCGATATGCAGATAATTTATCTGAAGGAGCTGCAGTGGATGGCGAATTTGCCTTTGAACTCTACGACACCTACGGCTTCCCGATAGACCTGACCGAGCTGATGGCCAGAGAAAAAGGATTCAGTGTGGATATGGTTGGCTTCAATAAAGCCCTGCAACAACAAAAAGACCGCTCCCGCGCAGCCACCGCCATCGATACCGAAGACTGGGTTGAAGTGCACAGGAACAGCTCAACCCGCTTTATCGGTTATACCGCTCTTGAAGCCAATACCAGGGTAAACCGCTATCGCAAGGTAAAAGCAAAAGGTAAGGAAGCCTTCCAGCTCGTGCTGGAAACAACTCCTTTCTATGCCGAGAGCGGAGGCCAGGTTGGCGATACCGGCATCCTGCAGTTCGGCAATGAATCCATCGAAGTACGGGATACCAAAAAAGAAAATGACCTCATCATCCATTTCACGGAAAAATTGCCGCAGGATATCGGTGAAGAAGTGCTGGCCAAAGTGGATGCCGTCAAAAGAAAAAATACAGCGGTTCATCATACCGCAACCCACCTGCTCCATGCAGCGTTGAGAAAAGTGCTGGGAACGCATGTTGTGCAGAAAGGATCATTGGTGAACGATGGCTATCTCCGTTTCGATTTCTCGCATTTTGCCAGGCTTACCGATGAGGAGCTGAAACAGATTGAAAGACTGGTCAATGAAAAGATCAGGGAAAATATTCCGGTGGTCATTCGGGAAATGCCTAAGGAAGAAGCGCTGAAACTGGGCGCCATGGCCCTTTTCGGCGAAAAATACGGCGATCGTGTAAGAGTGGTCATCATCGATCCGTCCTATTCCATCGAGCTTTGCGGAGGCACGCATGTTGGCGCCACGGGCGAGCTGGGCATTTTCAAGATCAGGCAGGAAACAGCAGTGGCCGCAGGCGTAAGGCGCATCGAAGCAGTAAGCGGGCAGGCCGCTGAAATATTTATAGAGGAGCAGTTTGCCCTCATTCATGGCATCCGTGCTTTATTGAAGAATCCAGCCGACCTGCAGAAGGCCGTCGACCATCTCGCAACAGAGAACAATGAGCTGAAGAAAAAAATAGAATCCCTGGAAGCCAGGCACCTGGCTGCCCTGAAGCAGGAGCTTGTTCAGAAAGCAAAACCCGTGAACGGAACGCTTTTCATTGGCGAAATAGTGGACGCCGGCAATGCCGATGCATTGAAGAAATTATGCTTCGATCTTAAATCCGATCTGAAAAACGGTCTTGCCGTGCTGGCCGCCAATATTGAAGGCAAGGCCAGTGTAGCCATTCTCGTCGGCGAGCAAACCCTGGCCGAAAAAAATCTCGATGCCTCTAAAATCATTAAGGAACAGGTAGCCCCGCTGATCAAGGGCGGAGGCGGAGGACAGAAAACCCTCGCCACAGCAGGAGGCGCCGAAACAAGCCGGCTTCAGCAGGTTATTGAAAAAGTGAAAGCCCTGCTTTAGAGGTGAATCGTACCGATCTGTCGGCTTGCTTCTATATTCTTCCATCAATTACCTTATATGCACTCCGAAATAATGCCGCAACCCTTTATGATCCACGATCCGCGAAATCCATAACAATCCGTTAAATCGGCGATCCTTATTACGAAAATTTTCGGATTTAAAATATTTCCCTATATTTGAACTACGAAATTTAACGTAGTTATTCCTAACATTTCCAAAAATCTCGAAATTATGAAACGATATTTTCTAAGACTTTCAGGCCTGGTTATGCTGGCATTGCTTTTACACGCAACAGGTTTTTCGCAGGACAATCAGGATGCCGATGAGGATAAGAACAATAAGCTGGGCGATTATGATGAGATCATCATCAAACCAAAAGGCGAGGAAAAGAACGGTAAAGTGACTATTGAGATCAAAGACGGACAGGTGACCGTAAACGGCAAGCCGCTTTCGGAATTTGATGACGATAATATTTCGGTGAGAAGAAAAAAGATAACCGTTCAGGACGGCAATATATATGGGTTGATAGCGCCCGGCGCGCCGCGCTCTCCGTTCAGGGGAGGCTGGAGCTATAACGGCGATCTGCCTTCATCGAACACTGCCTTTCTCGGCGTTGCTTCCGAAGAGGCAAAAGGAGGCGGAGCAGAGGTTCGCGAAGTGACCAAGGGCTCGGCTGCAGAAAAGCTAGGCCTGAAAAAAGGAGATATCATCACCAAGATCGACGATAAAAAAATTGAAAACCCCGCTGATCTCTCCGATGCCATTCACGATTACAAACCGGATGACAAAATAGTGGTCACCTATATACGGGATGGCAAAGAGCAGAAAGGAACGGTAACGCTGGGAAAAACAAAAGGCTACAGCTATAATTTCAAAATGCCCAAAATGGATGATCTGAACCTGGACGTCAATCCCCGTATCTACACTCCACGCAACTATAATTTCAACTGGAATTATTCAAACAGGCCGAAATTCGGCATCAAGGCACAGGATACTGAAGACGACAAGGGCGCAAAAGTGTTGGATGTGGATGATGAATCGCCTGCCGAAAAGGCCGGCATTCACGAAGGCGATATCATTACCCAGTTCGACGGCAAGGAGGTAAAGAATGCCAGCCAACTGGCCGGGCTTGCCCGCGAAAGCAGAACCAAATCATCCATAAAAGTAAAGCTCAACCGCGACGGCAAATCGCAGGAAGTGGAAGTGAGGATCCCTAAAAAATTGAATACGGCCGACCTCTGATCGCTGAGTAAAGAATTATAACGGATTTCATGGGTGGCGTCGTGGTTTGCTATCATTAAGAATAACATGGGAGGCGTTCGCAATGTGCGGGCGCCTCGTCTTTTACCATCTGTCCATTATATG
>CAYYZJ010000897.1:0-14055 GCA_964475615.1 uncultured Flavitalea sp.
AGTTCAACATCAACGGCAACAACAAGTTCATCCTGATCACCGAAAACGTGCTCAATTTCCATAGCGGCGATAAGGATTATTATGAAGAATGGTATGAAGAAGCCAGCGAGGACAACGGATGGGTAGTATGCCTGAACATGCCCGAACAAACCCAGTATGATTTCAGAAGGGCCAGGCTCGACAGGTACATTGAACCGCTGGCCATCGAGAACTGGCGTATTTACAAGCCTTTCCATCTTTTCAAGAAAATTGACCAGCAGATATTCCATCGCCTGGAATAGCGCGCCGGCGGCCTTTTCAGGCCAAAAAGCGCCGGTTGAGAACCGTAAATATATCCGAAAATAAATTTTATTATTCCGGATAATCGGCTATTTTTGATCTGTCATTATGATCACAACAAAAGCATACCGTTATTTTTACTTTTATTTTTATTTCTACTTTACCAGTAGGCCGGGATTGCTTTTGTTAAGAAGTAACAGATAAAAACAGATTAACATAAAAGTAAGTCCCGGTCAAAGACCGGGATTTTTTATTATAAAGCCAATGAGCGAACCCGTCAACGATAAAACCAAACCGGCAGGATTTTCTGCAAAAGGATCTGCCCCCCGTGTTTCGATACAGGGTTATGAAGGCAGCTTTCACCAGGTGGCTGCCCAGCACTTTTTCGGCAAGCAGGCGGAAGTGATCCCCTGCGCTACTTTCCGCGAAGTGGTCCGCGTGGCGTCGAATAAAAAAGAAAGCGATGGCGGCGTGATGGCCATAGAAAATTCCATAGCAGGAAGCATCCTGCCCAATTATAACCTGCTTCAGAAAAGCAACCTGCATATCGTTGGAGAAATTTATTTACAGATCAGGCAGAACCTGCTGGTGAACCGCGGGGTAACGCTGGAGGATATACGCGAAGTGCATTCGCATCCCATGGCCATTCAGCAATGCCTGGAATACCTCGACAAATTCAACTGGAAGCTGATCGAAACGGAAGATACCGCGCTCAGCGCAAAACATATTCATCAGCACCGGAGCAGGCATGTGGCCGCCATTGCCAGCAAGCTGGCCGCCGAGTTGTTCGATCTGCAGGTCATTGCTCCCAATATCCATACCATGCGCAACAATTACACCCGCTTTCTCATCATCCGTCGTGAAGACGCAGCAATACAATCGCCCGATGCCAATAAGGCTTCCGTGAATTTTCATACCGATCATTCCAGGGGCAGACTGGCGAGGGTGCTGACGACGATTGCGGAGGGCGGCATCAACCTCAGCAAGCTGCAGTCATTCCCGATCCCGGGCAGCGACTGGAAGTATTCGTTTCATGCAGATATGGAATTCGACAGCCTGGATCAGTTCAATGAAGTGATCGGTCGCATGAAGCCGATCACACAGGAGCTGAGGATTTATGGGATTTATAAAAAAGGGAGAACCGTGTGAGCGTGAATCGGAAGACGTGAATCGTCAGTAGTCTACTCCCGACTGACGATTCTCGCCTCCCGACTGACGATTCACCACTGACGATAAAAAACCAAACCATGCAAACAGCAAAACGTCTCGAAGGCATCGGCGAATATTATTTCTCTCAGAAGTTGAGGGAGATCGATGAGCTGAACAGGCAGGGAAAGCAGATCATCAATCTGGGCATCGGCAGTCCCGACCTGCCTCCGCATCCTGATGTGATCAAAGTATTGCAGGAAGAATCCGCCAAACCTAACGTGCATGCCTACCAGAGCTATAAAGGATCTCCGGCGCTGCGGAATGCCATCTCGCAATGGTATGCGAAATGGTATGGCGTGGGGCTGAACCCCGATACGGAAATATTGCCGCTGATCGGATCAAAGGAAGGCATCATGCATGTCTGCATGACCTATCTGGATGAAGGCGATGCCGTGCTGGTGCCCAATCCGGGTTATCCCACTTACCGCAGCGCGGCAAAGCTGGCAGGAGGCCGTCTTATCGAATACACACTGAAAGCCGAAAACAACTGGTTCCCGGATTTCGATGCACTGGAACAATCGGTGGCTGCTTTGAGGAATAAGAAGATACTCCTGTTCGTAAACTATCCGCAGATGCCCACAGGCCAGTTGCCTGATGCCGCGCTCTTTGAAAAGCTGATCGCATTTGCAAAAAAACACGGCATCCTCATCGTTCACGATAACCCCTACAGCTTTATCCTGAATGAAAAGCCCATGAGCATATTGCAGGTAAACGGAGCAAGGGAAGTGGCCATTGAGCTGAATTCGCTCAGCAAATCGCAGAACATGGCCGGATGGCGCATAGGCATGCTCGTTGGAGCTGCCGAAAGGATCAATGAAGTGCTGCGGTTCAAAAGCAATATGGACAGCGGCATGTTCCTTCCCGTTCAACTGGCGGCGGCAAAAGCCCTGGGCCTGGGGCAGGAATGGTATGACGGGGTGAACGCCGTATACCGCAAAAGAAGGATTCATGTATTCACTCTGCTCGATCTGTTGGATTGCAATTACTCTACCCTGCAGGCCGGCATGTTCGTATGGGCCAGGGTTCCTGCAACATATAAGGACGGATATGCGTTGAGCGATGAAGTCCTGTACAATGCCAACGTGTTCATCACCCCGGGCGGCATTTTCGGCGATGCAGGGGAACAGTATATCCGGGTAAGCCTTTGCAGTACGGAAGAAAAACTGAAAGAGAGCATTGACCGGGTCGGTATCTTATTGAAAAATAAAAAGACAGTCAACCAGGATGTTTGATAGCGTAACCATAGTCGGCGTGGGCCTGATCAGCGGCTCCTTCAGCCTGGCGCTCAAAGAGCGCGGATTGGCGAAGAATGTGATCGGCGTGAGCCGCACAGAGGCCAGCATAAAAAAAGCATTGGAGCTGAACCTGATCGACGAGGCATTGCCGCTGGAAGAAGCCGTTAAAAAAAGCGATCTCATTTATGTAGCCATCCCGGTGGATGCAACGGTAACGGTTATGCGAAAGATCATGGACATGATCGGCGGAAAGCAGATCGTGGCCGATGCCGGCTCCACCAAGCATGCGCTTTGCGAAGCCCTTGCCGGTCATCCGAACCGCGGCCGCTTCGTGGCCACACATCCTATGTGGGGAACCGAATACAGCGGCCCTGAAGCTGCCGTGAAAGAAGCATTTGCCGGCCGCGCCTGCGTGATCTGCGAAAAAGAAAAAAGCGATCCCGATGCATTGAGCACGATGGAAAAGATTTATCGCCAGCTCGGCATGTACCTGGTTTATATGGATGCCGCCGATCACGACGTGCATGCAGCTTATGTGAGCCATATCTCCCATATCACTTCCTTTGCGCTGGCCAATACCGTGCTCGAAAAAGAAAAGGAAGAGGACGCCATCTTCGAGCTGGCAGGCGGCGGTTTTGAAAGCACGGTACGATTGGCCAAGAGCAGTCCGGCCATGTGGGCGCCCATCTTCATGCAGAACCGGGAAAATGTGCTCGACGTGCTTAATGAACATATCAGCCAGCTCAGGAAATTTAAAAGCTGTCTCGAAAAAGAGAATTATTCCTATTTATATGAGCTGATGGAAAATGCGAACAAGATCAAAAGGATAATCAAATAAACTGGAACGAAGGCCGCAATAGTCGTACCTTTGCGGCAAATTTTAACAATATATGACGACATTCGGGGAACTGGGTTTGGATGTGAAGCTGGTTCAGGCAATAGATGCCCTGGGATTCAAGGAACCGACGCCCATCCAGGAAAAATCCATTCCGGTTTTGTTGAGCGGAACAAAGGATCTGGTAGGACTGGCACAAACAGGTACGGGTAAAACGGCTGCTTTCAGCTTGCCTTTGCTGCAACTCGTGGATGCCGGCCAGCGATTTCCGCAGGCATTGGTGGTTTGTCCCACCAGGGAACTCTGCCTGCAGATCGTAAACGAAATAGAGCTCTTTAAAAAATTCATACCCGGCATGCATGTGGTGGCCGTTTACGGCGGTGCTTCGATCGGCCTGCAGATCCGCGATCTGAAAAAAGGAGTGCAGATCGTAGTGGCCACTCCGGGCCGGCTGATAGACCTCATCGAACGCAAGGCCATCAACCTGGAGCAGATCAGGTACGTGGTGCTCGATGAAGCCGATGAAATGCTGAACATGGGCTTTCAGGACGATGTGGAGTTCATTCTGCAGAACACGCCCAAGCGCGAATCCACCTGGCTTTTCAGCGCCACCATGCCTCCTGAAATCCGCAGGGTGAGCAAGAAATACATGGATCAGCCGGTGGAGATCACGGTGGGCAAGATGAATACGGCGAACAAGAACATCGATCATCAATACTATATTACGGCTGCCCATAACCGTTATGAAACGCTCAAGCGCCTGATCGATTTCAACCCGGGTATCTATGGCATCATCTTTACCCGCACCAAGGCCGATGCGCAGGAAATAGCCGAAAAGCTGACCCGGGAAGGATATGATATCGATGCGCTGCACGGCGACCTCACCCAGCAGCAGCGCGACAAGGTGATGGGCGAGTTCAGGGACAAGACCCTGCAGTTGCTCATAGCCACCGATGTGGCCGCAAGGGGAATAGACGTTCAGGGCATCACCCATGTCATCAACTATGAATTGCCCGACGACGTGGAAGTATATACGCACCGCAGCGGAAGAACAGGCAGGGCGGGGAACACCGGGGTATGTTTATCGATTATACATATCCGTGAGATAGGAAAGCTGAGGCAGATAGAACGGATCGTTCAGGTTCCTTTTCATAAGCTCGAAATACCCAGCGGAAAAGATGTTTGCCGCAAACAGTTCTTTCATTTCATGGATAAGCTGCTCCAGGCGGATATCAGTCACGGCGATTATGAAACCTATGTGCCCATGCTGGCCGAAAAATTTTCCGGCATCAGCAAGGAAGAAGTGCTCAAGCGCGTGGCCGCCCTCGAATTCGACCGCTTTCTGAAATACTATGAAAACGCGGAAGACCTCAATGTGCGCGAACGGGCCCGCGAATACCGCCCCGACGGCAGGGAAGCGGGAGTGAGAAGGGATGGCCAGCAAAGAAGGGAAGGAAGGCGTTACAATGGTCATGGGGATTATATGAGGCTCTTCGTCAACCTGGGCACCAAGGACGGATTTTATAAAGCCAGCTTCCTGCAGTTTATCCTCGACATGAGCGACCTGAGAAAAGAAGTGCTCGGGCGGATCGATATGAAAGAGATGAACAGTTGGATAGAGATAGACCGGAAAGCAGCGCCGCAGATGATCAAGGCCATCGACGGCAAAAATTACAAGGGCAGGAGGATCAGGATGAATGAAGCGAACAGCAGATAAAAAAAGCTATCAATAAAATCAATTTTATGCAAGCAACGCAAACAGCAGTCAATAAAGCATTGTTGCAGGAAAAATGGAACAAGCGTCCATTGATCATTTCAGGGCCCTGCAGCGCGGAGACTGAAGAACAGGTATTGGCCACCGCAGTAGGCTTACAGAAAACCGGCAGGGTGGATATCATGCGCGCAGGCATCTGGAAGCCGCGCACCCGCCCCGGAAGTTTTGAAGGCATCGGCACCAAGGGATTGCCCTGGCTGCAGCAGGCAAAGAAACTGACCGGCATTCCGGTTGCTGTTGAAGTGGCCACTGCCAAGCAGGTGGAAGACGCCCTGCATTTTGAAGTGGACGTGCTGTGGATCGGCGCCCGTACCACGGTAAATCCGTTCAGCGTGCAGGAAGTGGCCGATGCATTGCGCGGCGTTGACGTGCCCGTGCTCATCAAGAATCCCATCAATCCCGATCTCGAGCTCTGGACAGGCGCCGTAGAGCGGGTATCCAAGGCCGGTATAAAGCAGATCGGCCTCATCCATCGCGGGTTCAGCTCTTACGGCAATACCGAATACCGTAATGCACCTATGTGGCATCTGGCTATTGAAATGAAACGCCGCAACCCGGGATTTTTGTTTATCAACGATCCCTCCCATATCTGCGGCCGCAGGGATATTTTGCTGGATGTGGCGCAGAAAGCCATCGACCTCGATTTCGACGGCCTCATTATCGAAAGCCATATCGATCCCGACAAGGCCTGGAGCGATGCCAAGCAGCAGATCACCCCGGAAAGGCTGGCCGAAATGCTGGACGCCATCCGCTGGAGAAAAGAAGATGTTGCTTCGGAAGAATACCATGCTGCACTGGAAAATCTGCGCCAGCAGATCAACCAGCTCGATGACGAGCTGATGCAGATCCTCGGCCAGCGCATGAAAGTATCTGAAAAGATCGGGCAGTATAAAAAAGAAAACAATATCACCATCCTGCAAACCAACCGCTGGAACTCCATCCTGGAAAGGGCTTACCAGAAAGGGGAGAAGCTTGGACTGAGCAAGGAATTCATCACCAAATATTTCGATGCGGTGCACATGGAATCGATCAATCATCAGAACAAGATCATGAATTCCTAGTCCATGCAGAAAAAAACATATTCTTTCTCATCAGCCAGAACAGCCTATTATTTCGACGCCCGGTTTTCCTACCTGGAAAAGCTGGTGGATAAGGGTCATGCCGTCATCATCACCGATGAAAATATTTTCAGGGAACAGCAAAAAAAGTTCCGGGGATGGAAGACCATTGTGATCAAGGCCGGGGAAAAATTCAAGGTACAGTCAACGGTGGATGCCATCATCGAACAGCTCATCCGTTTCGAGACCGACCGTACATCATTTTTAATCGGAGTTGGCGGAGGCGTGATCACCGATATCACGGGCTATGTGGCTTCCACTTATATGCGCGGCATCAAATTCGGATTCGTGCCCAGTTCGGTGCTGGCCATGGTGGATGCCGCCATTGGCGGAAAGAACGGCATCGATGTGGGCCTGTATAAAAACCTGGTGGGCACGATCAGGCAGCCGGAGTTCCTGCTCTATGATCTGTCGCTGTTGAAATCGCTGCCTGTTGAAGAGTGGATCAATGGTTTTGCGGAGATCATCAAGCATGCCTGCATCAAGGATGCGGCGCTGTTCGGGGAGCTTGAAAAAAGAAAGCTGTCTTTTTATCAAAAGAACAGGCCTGCCCTGTCTGCGCTCATCAAACGCAATGCGATGATCAAATCGGCGGTAGTGCAGAAAGACGAGTTCGAGCATGGAGAGCGCCGGCTGCTCAATTTCGGGCATACGCTGGGGCATGCCATTGAAAATATTTATGAGATGCCGCACGGGCATGCTGTTGCCATCGGCATGGCGGCGGCCTGCCTGATATCGGAACAGTTCACCGATTTCAGGGATACGGCCCGCGTAGCGCAGGTATTGCAGCATTATGGACTGCCCAGCATCACGGAATTCAATGCCAGGCGTGTGTTCGAGGTATTGAAGATGGATAAGAAAAGAGAGCGGCAGTCGGTGAATTATGTGCTGCTGAACAGGATCGGCAAGGCATCGGTGAAATCGATCCCTGTTGTGCAACTGGAAAAGCTGATCTATTCCATTACCCGGGCGCGATGATTTTTCGAATATACGAGGCTGTTATGAAAGTCACCATACATCCATCCTCCATAAAAGGAATCGTTCAGGCTCCTGCATCGAAAAGCTCCATGCAAAGGGCCTGTGCGGCTGCTCTGCTCTGCGGCAGGGAGACCATCCTGAAAAATCCCGGTCATTCCAATGACGACAAAGCCGCTATACGCGTGATCAAAGGACTGGGAGCGCAGGTGGAAACGCTGGCAGACGGATCGCTGAAGATCATCAGCCATGGCGTGAATCCCGATTGCGGGGCCGTGAACTGCGGCGAGAGCGGTCTCGGCATCCGCATGTTTGCCCCGATCGTGGCCATGAGTAAAAAGCGGATAACCATCGACGGGGAAGGAAGCCTGCTGAGCCGGCCGATGGATTTTTTCGATGAAGTGCTGCCCAGGCTGAATGTAGAGACGAGGTCGAATAACGGCAGGCTGCCTTTGAAACTAAAGGGCCCGCTCGAGCCTAAGAATATAGAGGTAGATGGATCGCTGAGTTCACAGTTTCTCACCGGATTGCTGATGGCCTATTCGGCGTCCGGCGCCAGTGACACAACTATAAAAGTAAAAAATCTGAAAAGCCGGCCATACATCGATCTTACGCTGAAAGTGATGGCGGACTTCGGTATGAAAGTCCCCGAGAACAGGAATTACGAATATTTTTATTTTCCGGGATCGTCGGTCGTGAATCGGCAGTCGGCAGTCGTCAGTCGTGAATCGTCAGTCGGCAAGTATACCGTTGAGGGGGACTGGAGCGGAGGCGCATTTTTATTGGTAGCGGGCGCCATTGCCGGAAACATAACCGTCAGAGGGCTTGATCCTGCTTCAACGCAGGCGGATAAAGCGATTTTACAGGCATTAAAGGATGCCGGTGCAAATATGCAGGTGAGCGACAAACAGATCAGGATCGGCCCGCCGGTTGGAATGCTGAAGGCTTTCCGCTTCAATGCCACGGACTGTCCCGATCTCTTTCCCCCGCTCGTTGCCCTGGCTTCCTATTGTGAAGGTACGAGCGCCATTGAAGGAGTGAACCGGCTGGCGCATAAGGAAAGCGACCGCGGACTGACCCTGCAGGAAGAATTCGGCAAGATGGGAACAGCAATCACCCTGCAGGGCGACCTGATGCTGGTGAAAAGAGGAGTGCCTCTGCAATCTGCGCATGTGCATTCCCGTCATGATCACCGCATCGCGATGGCTTGTGCCGTAGCTGCATTGAAGGCCGGCGGCAATGTGATTATTGATGAAGCCCAGGCTGTGAATAAGTCCTACCCCGATTTTTATGATCATCTGAAACTGCTGGGAGCTACAGTGGATCTTAAATAAGTTTCTATGAATTCATTCGGCCGCATATTCCGCATATCCATTTTCGGCGAATCGCATGGAGAAGGCGTGGGCATTATTGTCGATGGCTGTCCGGCGGGCCTTGCTCTTGCTGTTGAGGATTTTTTGATTGATCTGGAAAGGCGCAAGGGCGGCACGCAAAAAGGAACCACGCCGCGCCAGGAAGAAGACCTGCCTGTTTTTAAATCGGGTGTATTCAATGGAAAAACGACAGGCGCGCCGATCGCTGTTCTTTTTGAAAACAAGAATACCCGTTCCGGCGATTATGAAAAACAGCGGGCGGTTCCGAGGCCGGGGCATGCCGATTTTGTGGCGCATGCCAAATTCGGCGGATTTGAAGACTATCGCGGCGGCGGTCATTTCAGCGGGAGGCTGACCGTGGCGCTGGTAGCTGCCGGCGTAATCGCAAAAAAATTACTGGGAGCATCATCTCCCAAAGCAACGATCCTCGAGATCGGCGGTGAAAGCGATCTCGAAAAGGGATTGCAGAAAGCCATCGACGCCAAGGATTCCATCGGAGGCATCGTGGAATGCCGGGTCAGCGACCTGCCTATTGGACTGGGCGAACCTTTTTTCGACAGCATGGAATCATTGCTTGCACATGCCGTGTTTGCCATTCCTGCCGTGCGCGGCATCGAGTTCGGAACCGGATTTGCCGCTGCAAAAATGTTCGGCAGCGATCACAATGACGCCATCGAAGATAGCACGGGAAAAACGAAGACCAATCATGCCGGCGGAGTGGTAGGAGGCATCAGCAACGGCAACGAACTGGTATTCCGCATTGCCATCAAACCTACTTCATCAACACCAAAAGAGCAGCAAACCTGGAACTGGGAAAAACAGGCAGTGGAAGCTTTTTCCGTCAAGGGCCGTCATGATCTTTGCATTGCCCTGCGCGTGCCTGTTGTGCTCGAAGCCGTTACTGCCATAGTGCTTGCCGATCTGCTGATGCTGGAGCAACGCATTCCGAGAGTGATTAGGGTATAAGGTGGGAGGTGGAGGGTGGAAGGTGGAAGGTGTAAGGTTGAAGGTATAAGGTGTAGGGCAGACATACACCTTATTCCTTCAGTTCCTTAAAGCTGAGATCAAGCACGGTATATTTTTCCGGGTCAGGGAGGCTGTAGTGCCACCATTCGGTAGGAAGGGCAACAAAACCATGCTTCTCCATGATCTCTTTCAGATATTTTCTGTTCTTAATCGCCTCTTCGGGAAGATCCATAAAATCATGATGGGCGGAATCGGTAAAATTGTCGAAGCCGGTAGGCATCACCAGTTCGCGTTTCGTTTTCAGGTCGATGATGGTCAGGTCTACCGCAATGCCCCTGTTATGGCCGCTTGCTTTTTTGGGATCGGCCACGTACCGGTCATCATGCACCAGCTCCCAGAATTGTTCAGTAACCGAATAAGGGCGATAGGCATCAAGAATTTTCAGTCCGTAACCCTGGCTGTTCAGCTCCTGCTGAACCATGGCCAATGCTCTTGCCGCAGGCAGGCGGAGAAAAGTGTAATTTGTTTTCGGAGGATACATGCTCCGTTTCATGAAATTATTGCTGCCGGCATAACGGAGATCGAGCACGATACCGGGTATTAATTGCTGCAGGTTGATCATTCTTTGCAGGCTGTCTTTTTCGGTTGTTTTCCGGTATGCAGCCCTGCTGCCGATGAGGCTTACACCGTATTTGCTGATCGTAGTTTCCTGTGCAGCGCTGCTTAAAGCGGATGCCAAAAAAATAACAGTTATCCATGCAGAAATATTCGGGTGTTGTATTATATTGTATTCCATTTGGAAGGAAATTAATGCGTTTGCATTGAATAACCTGATTCTATTACATGAATTATCCGAAAAACTCCCTTCTGCTCGTTTTTATCACCGGCATTATCCTGTTCCTGTCGTGCAAGAATAAAAAAACGCCTCCTGAAAAGGATATCGTCAAACATCCTGCCAGCATGCAGGAAAGGGTGACTGAAGACCTGAAGAGAACAGCAGAATACATCGTTAAGAACAATGGCAAACTGAATGATTCGGTCAGGCTGAATTATGCGGGCCTTGTAGACAGCTTTTATGCTGCGCGCGACTATCAGCCTTCGTGGACAAGCAACGGAGAGTGGAACCTCCCGGCAGATTCGCTGTTGAGCTTTATTCAAAATGCAAAGAATTACGGCCTCTTTCCCCGCGATTATCATTATGGTCCGCTGTCCTTTATTCATCGCATATTCATGGCCGATAGTCTGGGCCGGCGCAATGCCGCTTTATGGGCAAGGGCCGATATCCTGTTCACAGATGCTTTTTTCACCCTGGTCAAACACCTCAAGCAGGGCAGGCTGCCTTATGACAGCGTTACATTGCGTACGGATACTGTTCTTCCCGCCCGGCTCTACCTGCAAACGCTGGATACTGCGCTTCAATCGGGGAATATTGCAGGCGCCTTGCATGAGTTGGAGCCGGGCTATAAAGGATATGATTCCCTGAAAGCCTGTATCCCGGATTTTTTAGGCAAGGCCAATTTCAATCCCTATACTTATCTCGTTTATCCTTACCGCGATTCCATTTCTTTTTTCAGGCTGCTTGAAAGACGGCTGCATGAAGTGGGCGTCCTTCCTGCAACGGCAACGGGGCTGGATACCACGGCGTTTGCCGCTGTGCTTAAAAAATACCAGCAGGCACAGGGCCTCAAGCCCAGCGGCAAGGTTTCTGCTGCGTTGGCAGATAAACTGAACAATACCGACTGGGAAAAATTCAAGCGGATAGCGATTAACCTTGACCGTTATAAGCTGCTTCCCGATACATTGCCTCACGCCTATGTATGGGTGAACCTGCCTTCTTTTACCTTGCAGGTGTACGACAGCGATACCCTGGTCTTTCAGTCGAGAGTGATCGTAGGCGGCCCTAAAACGCCAACTCCGCAGTTAACAGGCGAGATATCCAATTTTATTACCTATCCGCAATGGACGGTTCCCTATAGCATCATCTTCAAGGAAATGCTTCCCAGGATCAAGACGGATACGGATTTTCTGAAAAAGCAGAACCTGATGGTGGTCGACAAGAACGACAGCGTGCTCGACCCGAGCACCATCAACTGGAAAAAATTAAACAAGAACCATTTCCCTTATCAGCTCAAGCAGCGGCAGGGAGACGATAATTCGCTCGGCGTGATCAAATTCAATTTCAGGAACAGGTACAGCGTATACCTGCACGATACCAATGTGCGCTGGCTTTTCGGCAAATCGTTCCGGGCGCTCAGCCATGGCTGCGTGCGGGTAAAAGAATGGGAAAAGCTCGCCGATTTCCTCGTCAGAACGGATACGGTCAAATACAAAACAGATACGCTGAAGGCCTGGATCAAACGCCAGGAAAAACATACGGTTTACGGCTTCCCCAAGGTGCCCATCTTTATCCGCTATTTCTCCTGCGAAGGAAAAGACGGACATATCAAACTTTATGATGATATTTATGGGGATGATAAGTTCCTGCGCGAAAAATATTTTGCCAATAAAACCGTTGAATAACGGGCTGCCGGAAAAATCAAGGGTAGAGCCCCAATCGCTTAAACGAAGGATGAACGAAGGATCGACCTGATCAAATTCTCTTTCGGAACATACCAGGCAGCGGTTAGAAGCCTTTAAAATGCATATCCTGATGAGCAAACGAGCCATATTGATATTCACGGGCATCATGGCATTAGGCAGTTCCTTCGCCCAGCATAAAAAAATACATTCCCACCCAAAAAAGCCGCTCAAGGTTCATTATGGCACGGCCAGCTTTTATGCCAACAAGTTCAACGGGCGCAGAACAGCCAATGGAGAAATATTCAGTCAAAAGAAATTAACTGCAGCCAGTAATATCATTGCCATGAATACCTGGGTAAGAGTGACCAACCTGCGCAATAAAAAAACAGTTGTGGTGAGAATAACCGACCGCATGCATCCCGGCAATAAAAGACTGATAGATCTCAGCCGTGCAGCCGCTGTACAGCTTGCTTATACGGGATACGGGCTGGCCCGTGTTAAAGTGGAGGTGCTTGGAAAAAAGCGGCCGCCGGACGAAGCGAGATTATAGTTTACAGTTTCTGGTTTACAGTTTCCAGTTCTTTAAGCTCAAACGGTAAACTATAAACTAAAAACCGGAAACTACTATGCTACTGCCTTATTCACCAATGCCGCCGCCTCACTGAGCAGTATAGCCGATTGTACTTTCAGTCCGCTTTCTTCAATTAATTTCTTGGCTTCTTCTGCATTCGTTCCCTGTAATCGAACAATGATAGGAACCTTGATGGTGCCGATGGAATTATAGGCATCGATCACTCCCTGCGCCACACGGTCGCAGCGAACAATTCCTCCGAAGATATTGATAAGAATGGCTTTTACTTTCGGGTCTTTCAGGATGATGCGGAAGCCAGCTTCCACCGTTTGTGCATTGGCGGTACCTCCCACATCGAGAAAATTGGCCGGCTCTCCGCCGCTGAGCTTGATCATATCCATGGTGGCCATGGCCAGTCCCGCGCCGTTGACCATGCATCCCACATTGCCGTCGAGCTTGACGAAGTTCAGGTTGTATTTTCCGGCTTCCACTTCGGTAGGGTCTTCTTCACTGATATCGCGAAGCGCTTCCAGGTCGGCATGACGCATAAGTGCATTATCGTCGAGGTTCATCTTGCAGTCGACCGCAATGATCTTTTCATCGCTGGTCTTGAAGAGCGGATTGATCTCCAGCATGCTGCAGTCGAGCCCGATATAAGCATTGTAGAGATTGGTTACGAACTTCACGCAATTCTTGAATGCTTCTCCGCTCAATCCCAGGTTGAATGCGATCTTTCTTGCCTGGAAAGGCTGCAGTCCGCCGCCCGGATGAACCCATTCTTTAAAAATCCTGTCGGGTGTTTTGTGCGCCACTTCTTCAATATCCATTCCGCCTTCTGTGCTGTACATGATCACGTTCTGGCCTTTGGCACGGTCGAGCAATACAGAGAGATAAAATTCTTTTACCGGATTAGGTCCCGGATAATAAACATCCTGCGCCACCAGCACTTTGTTCACGCGTTTGCCGGCAGGGCCTGTCTGGATGGTTACCAGGGTGCCGCCGAGTATATTGGATGCGATCTGCTTCACTTCCTCTGCACTTTTGCCTACTGCCACGCCGCGTTGTTCCGTTCCCTTGATCTTGCCCTTACCTCTTCCGCCGGCATGTATCTGCGCTTTTACAACGGCAAAATTATTCCCGGTCTGCACCTTGATCTGCTTATATGCTTCTTCTGCTGCGCCTGCGGTATCTACCGGTATG
>CAYYZJ010000898.1:0-4084 GCA_964475615.1 uncultured Flavitalea sp.
TATAAGGATTGGCTGCTGTTTCCAGAAAGGTCATGCCGCTGGCCATCAAAAAAAGCGCGCCGAGAAAGATCGGGAATCGCCTGATCTCTGCTGCAGGAAAAAAACAGGCTGCTCCGATGGCAGCGATCAGCAGTCCGCAAATGATGCCTGTCTTGTAACTGTATTTTCGCATAACCATGGCCGCGGGAATGGCCATAATAAAATACGCTGCCCAATAAGCGGAATCAATGAATGCCGACTGAAGATCGTCGAGCTGACAGGCTTTTTTCAAATGCGGGATCAGCGTGGGTAGCAGGTTGGACGTAAGCGCCCAAAGAAAGAATAGCGTGATGACCAGGGAAACTGCTATGCGCGTGCTGCCATTTCCGGTATTTTTTGTTTCTTGATTCATGCAATCGTGTTGTTTAAATGATGTTGTTGTTATCGTTCGGCCACGGTGTTCGTCAGTGTTCCGATCCCTTCGATGGAGATATCGATCCGGTCGCCGGGCTGCAGGGTAAATCCGGATGCAGGCACCATACCGGTTCCCGTCATCAGAAAGCAGCCCTGGGCAAAATCGCATTCGCGGTATAGAAATGAAACCAGTTCAGTAAGCGATCTTTTCATTTTATTCAACGTTATCGATTCATTGAACATCTCCGCATTGTTACGCTGAATTCGTATACTGATCACCGTTTCTCCGGATAACGGCTGCTGCGGCACAAACAGGCAAGGCCCCAGCGAAGCGCTTTTTTCATACACTTTGGCCTGCGGCAGATAGAGCGGGTTCTCCCCTTCAATACTTCTGGAGCTCATATCATTGCCGATAGTATAGCCTTCAATTGTTCCTGCGAAGCTGATGAAAAGGGTCAGCTCGGGCTCCGGTACATTCCAGTCGGAATCTTTGCGGATATATACTTCACCGTTATGTCCCGATACGCGGTGCGGCAATGCCTTGAAGAAAAGCTCCGGCCTCTCCGCATCATATACCTTATCATAAAAATCGGCGCCGCCCGATGATTTGGATTCTTCCATCCTGGCATCGCGGCTTCGCAGGTAAGTGACGCCTGCGGCCCATACTTCCTGGCTCCCGATCGGAGGCAGCAGATGATTGTTGATGGCTTTTTCAAATTCCTGCGGATCGATGAGCCGGTACTGCTTCAGCCTGGGCGATAAATGATCAAAGAGATTCTTCCGGTTGATCAGCGTATCCCAATCTTCTTCTATCAGGTAAACGTCTTTATTATCCTGCAGAAAAACGGCTTGTATGGTTTTGTATAGTTTCATATCGTGGTTACCATTTTTTGATCTCATCCAAGTCCACTCCCAGTAGTTTTGCAGCCAGCTCATGCAGCGACTGATAATCGCCCTGGAAATGGCAGGTGGTTTGTCTGTACGCTTCCGTCTCTCCCTTTTTCAATTCCTTTGCCGAGGATGAAGATTCGATCTCATAAAAAGGCCCCAGTTGCGATCCGTCGGGCAAAGGGCCGTCATTATAGGAATTGATCACATCGCCCTTATACGGCTCTTTCTGGATCTCCCATTTTGAATTTACATATAATCCATTTTTATCTACCTCGGGAATGATCAGGGTCAGCACATTTTTTTTGAAATCGAAGCTGCCGGCCATGGGTTTTGCAATGAGCGGCGAAAGGCCGATCTTTCCTCTTGCCTTTCCGTCGCAACGGAAATAAAGCACGCTGTCTTTTATCAGCAACCTCTCCGGCGGAATGGCCCCGAAATAATTATCGGTGATATATTTTCTGGCATTGGGAATTGCATTGAAGGGAATGATCACTTTGGTTTCATCTGTAGGTGTGAACATGCCGAGCAGCCAGATGGACAATAACCCTTTTTCTTTTTTCCAGTCGTTTTCCCCGATATTGGTGATGTGGTTGTTTGTTTCAAAGCCTACGTAATGAAGTCCGTCAGGAATGCTTGTCTTCAACGCCTGTTCAATGGCGCTCTTGTTGAGCAGGCGGATGGTTCTGCTGATGGATATATTGAATTCCGTTCCGGAATAATTGGTGAGGATGGCATTCTTTGAGAATTGTGCCGATGAGCGGTCTGCCTGAACCACATCATACATCATCGTGTCTATCACAAAAGGCACCTGCCAGTGGGCGAGATTGAAAGAATCTCCTTTTTTAAAATAGATGGCATACTGTCCGCCTTCGGGCCCTATCCAGAAACGTTCTTCGCCGCCGGCCGGATTGAAGTGCATTCTTTTTTCTCCGGAGGCGATGAGCGGATAATTGATCCATCCGAAACTGCTGCCGCTGTCGCCGGCAGCGGTGCTGGTCATTACGCGGCCCTGGTAATCGGCAGAGAGCAATACCTTCGACCGGCCTGAATCATCCTGCAGCTCCAGCACTTGGCGGTTGTATTTTTTCAGGAAAGCGGCATCGTAGGCATAGCTTCCTCTGGCAGGTTCCTGTTTTTCCGCTGTCGCGGATTTGTTCTGCGTGTTCTGATTACAGGCAAATGCCAGCGCAATCCAGAGCCATGTATGGTTTATCTTTTTCATACAGCAATTGACATGGTTTACAGTTCATCGTTTCCGGTTTCCGGTCTATCTCATTTAAAATTCATGATGAAATTTTAACAAGCAGAAAACCATACACTGTAAACTAAAAACTATAAACTGATCCCTCTCTTCCATGGAATAAAATCATCATGCCCCAATGCATCGGCCTTGGCTTTTATTTCGCCGCTGGCTACTTTAATGATATAGTCCAGTATCCGCTCGCCTGCCTGTTCGATGGTTTCCGTTCCTTCGATGATGGTGCCGGTATCGATATCGATGATATCATTCATTTTTTTATACAAGGGAGTATTAGTCGATAATTTAAGCACCGGGGCAATGGGATTTCCCGTTGGTGTGCCCAGGCCGGTGGTGAATAAAACAATGTTCGCTCCTGCGCCTACTTCCGCTGTGGTAGATTCGATATCGCTTCCGGGCGTGCACAGTAAATTCAATCCGGGCTTTGTTGCTTTTTCCGGATAATCGAGCACGGCTGTTACCGGTGACGTGCCGCCTTTTTTTGCAGCGCCCGCCGATTTGATGGCATCGGTAATGAGCCCGTCGCGGATATTGCCGGGCGAGGGATTGGCATAGAATCCCGAACCCACTGAAGTGGCCCGTTCATTATACACGCGCATCAGCTCCATGAACCGTTGCGCTGTTGCTTCGTCCACGCAGCGGTCGCTCAGTTCCTGTTCCACTCCGCAGAGTTCCGGGAATTCCGAAAGCACCACTGCCCCGCCCATGGCTACAAGCAGATCGGAGGTATATCCTATAGCCGGATTGGCCGAGATGCCGGAAAAGCCATCGGAGCCTCCGCATTCAAGCCCGAGGCAGAGTTTATTCAACGGCGCAGGTTTACGCTGCAGCTTATTGGCTTCAACGAGACCGGCAAAGGTTTGACGGATGGCTTCTTCCAGCAATTGCTGTTCATTGCCGATGCGCTGCTGTTCGAGAATGATCAGCGGTTTCGAAAAATGAGCATCGCGCCTGGCGATCTCTTCTTTCAGTAAAGATACCTGGGCATTCTGGCAACCTAAGCTCAGCACCGTTGCACCGGCCACATTGGGATGCGTGATATAACCGGCCAGCAGTCCGCAGAGCGCGGCGGCATCCTGTCTCGTTCCTCCGCAGCCCAGCGTGTGGGTGAGGAATTTAATGCCGTCGATATTCGGAAATATCCTGGCTTCTCCGGCTTCATGACTGTTATCCAAAGAAACGGGAGCCGTTGTTTCTCCATGCTGGTATAAACTGACCAGCTTGTTCACCATGGCCTGGTAGGGAGATTGTTTCGGTTCATACCCCAGGGCTTTGAGGAAAGCCTCTTTCAATACTTCCACATTCTTGTTTTCACAGAACACCAGCGGGATCACGATCCAGTGGTTGGCCACGCCCACAGAGCCATCGGCCCGGTGATAACCCATGAATGTTCTATGCTGCCAGGCGCTGACATCGGGCTTATGCCAGCCGGTTTTTCTGTCTTTCAATCCATAGCTGTTCGTGGCATGCCTGATGTTTTTTGTGCTGATCAGTTCTCCCTTGCGCACCGGCATAACGGTCTTGCCTACCAGCACTCCGTAC
>CAYYZJ010000899.1:0-8077 GCA_964475615.1 uncultured Flavitalea sp.
AAGCATGAACGCCATCATTCCCGATCCCAATAAAAGCATCAATGAAGGCGGCATCGTTCCGATCGGCGAAGAACGCGAATCTTATGTGTTCAAACAGGTTCAGCAGCTTGCCAGGAAGAACCGGTTCAGTCTCGACGTTCCGGTTAAAGACATGCCGCAAAAAGCGCTGAACCTCGTATTGTACGGAAATGAGACCGGCTCTTCCGAAACCAACCTGAACTTCGATGATGTGCCTGATAACGGCCAGATATATGCGACGGAATATGAAGGATTGATCAACCAGTTGAAGCGATGGTTCGCTGCCGCCAATTCCGATGCCTTGCGCGACTGGGTGGAAAGATTTATGGAACTCAAGACCTGCGAGAGCTGCCAGGGTGCAAGGCTGAAAAAAGAAAGCCTCTGGTTCAAGGTAGACGAAAAAAATATTGCCGAGCTGAGCAGCATGAACCTCAACAAGCTCATGCAATGGTTCCAAGGCATTGAAAAAAGACTGAGTGCCAAGCAGAACAGCATTGCCAAGGATGTGCTCAAGGAAATCCGCGAACGATTGCAGTTTTTGCTGGATGTGGGACTGACCTATCTTACGCTCAACCGCCCCTCGCGAACCCTGAGCGGAGGCGAATCGCAACGCATCCGGCTGGCCACGCAGATCGGATCGCAGTTGCAGGGCATCACCTATATCCTCGATGAGCCCAGCATCGGCCTGCACCAGCGCGATAACCACCGCCTCATAGAAGCATTGAAAAATCTCCGCAATATCGGCAACAGCGTGCTGGTAGTGGAGCACGATAAAGACATCATGCTGGCAGCGGATCACCTGGTGGATATCGGGCCCAGGGCCGGGTTTCATGGAGGAAGAGTAGTGGCGGAAGGAGAACCCAAGGCATTGCTTAAACTGGACACGCTCACTTCTTCTTACCTCAATGGAAAAAAGAGCATTGCCGTTCCTGCATCGCGCAGAAAAGGCAACGGTAAATTCCTCGAACTGAAAGGAGCCAAAGGAAATAATTTAAAAAATGTGGATGTGCGGTTCCCGCTGGGAAAGTTTATTGTGATCACCGGCGTAAGCGGCAGCGGCAAATCGACGCTCATCAATGAAACGCTTTATCCGATCCTCAGCAAGCATGCTTACGGATCGCATGCCGTTCCGCTGGAATATAAAAGCATCAAGGGGCTGGAGCATGTCGATAAAGTGATCGAGATAGATCAATCGCCCATAGGGCGAACGCCCCGCAGCAACCCGGCCACTTACTGCGGTTTCTTCACCGATATCCGCACCTTGTTTGCTTCGGTGCCTGAAGCCAAGATACGCGGGTACAATGCAGGCCGTTTTTCCTTCAATGTAAAAAGCGGACGCTGCGATGTATGCGAAGGCGGCGGCATGCGCGTGATCGAAATGAATTTCCTGCCCGACGTTTATGTGCATTGCGAAAAATGCAATGGCAAACGCTATAACCGCGAAACCCTGGAGATCCGTTATAAAGGAAAATCCATCAGCGATGTACTGGATATGACGGTGGATGAAGCCGTTGAATTTTTTCAGAATGTTCCTTACCTCTACCGCAAGATCAAAGTGCTGCAGGAAGTGGGACTGGGTTATATCACACTCGGACAATCGGCAGTGACTCTGAGCGGATGCGAAGCGCAGCGCGTGAAACTGGGCACCGAACTCTCGAAAAAAGATACCGGAAAAACATTTTATATTCTCGATGAGCCCACTACCGGCCTTCATTTCGAAGATATCCAGCACCTGCTCGATGTGTTGAATAAATTGGTAGACCGCGGCAATACGGTGCTGGTCATCGAGCACAATCTCGATGTGATCAAAGTAGCGGACCATATCATCGATCTCGGCCCTGAAGGCGGCGACGGAGGCGGCCGCATTTTATTTGAAGGAACTCCGGAAGAGCTGATCAGGAATAAAGAAATCTTTACTGCAAAATTTCTTAATACAGAATTGGAAAGCTAATGGAAAGAGTAATCGTAGATATGGATGAAGTAATGGCTGACCCCATGGGCGCTATGATCGACTGGTATAAAAAAGAATACGGGCTGGATGTAGACTATCAGAAAATGCTGGGCGGTTCCTGGATCAAAGGCTTTCCGGAACATCATCAAACGATGATCAGGGAGCGGTTGATGTCGGAAGGTTTTTTCCGCCACCTGCCTGTGATGAAAGACAGCATTGAAGTATTGGAAGAGATGAACAAGCGCTATGAAGTGTTCATCGTATCTGCAGCAACCGAATTTCCCAATTCGTTAAAAGATAAGCTGGAATGGCTGACGGATCATTTCCCTTTTTTTACCTGGAGGCAATTGACGCTTTGCGGCGACAAGCGCCTGGTATATGGCGATTACATGATCGACGACCACATCAAAAACCTGCAACATTTTAAAGGAAAGCCTTATCTGTTCACCTCTGCACATAACCTCAACATCACCGGCTACGACCGCATCAACAACTGGAAGGAAGCTGCCGAAATCTTTTTAAGATAATATCATCCAAAAAATAAGCGGCCGGCAACTACTCATCGCCGGCCACTAAGGATACTGGAAGAGAACCAGAAAAAGTTTATGCCAATAAGCAAATGCAGGGAGTGATCAATAAAATCGTTTTTGTAGGGTACCTTAGATAGGGAACGGATCAGGTTTACTTAACCTTCGGATATTCGGATTTTACCAATTTCCCTGCCGCTTATTGGTTTTATCTTAATAGCGTTTGCATTATTTTACCACCAATCGGCCGCGTTCTATCTGTTGGTCATCCATCAATACCTCAAACAAATAACTGCCCCTGGAAATGGCGTTGAGTGCCGCAATCTCACGGTTATGTATACTTGCTTGCATCACAAGCCTGCTGTCCATATCGAAAATAAAGAGCTGGTAATGGCTGCCTGCAGTGCCGTTTACGGTAAACAAAAGCCCCTTGCCGGTATCGGAATACAAGCGGATCTTATGCTTCTTGCTGTTCTGGGTTTTGTTCACCTCGATCGAGTAACGGGCTTCAGCCCCCGAGGCAGGTGGATTGCTGCTTCCGCTGAAAGCGCTTGCCGTTACAAACAGCACGGCCGCCAGCAGGCAATAAAAAAGATTAAGGGTTTTTTTAAAGGGTACAGTTTTCATCATGTTATATCATCGATTGGTTAAATCAATTAATAAAGGGTACGGATTAAACAATTATTTTTATCAGAATCTCAGTAACGGACAACGGGTCGAATTATCCCACTCACGATCATGCCCAAGTCTTATTCCCAATTTGATGCCAAGTGTGAAATAAGCATCGTTCTGCCTGGTATCTCCTCTTTTTCCGCCGGGCCCGTAGTTTATCGGATCGGTAGTCCTCAGCGGGCTCTTGTTATAAATGGCATCGGCAATCTGCGCCTGGCCGGACGAAAGATGCGCATAGAACAGGTTGGGATCAATATAGGTTGTGCTTACATCATCGATATAATCGGTAAATGTTTTGCGATGGATCAGCTCAACCGATACATTTACACTCTGGCTGATATAATATTTTATACCCACTCCCATGGGAATGTTCAGTTGGGTAAGCGCATACTCCTTTCTGTCGGGATATTCGGGAAATCCCTGGCCTTCAGTATGTAATGGCCGGAGATATACCCAGGTTGCCTGTCCGGTGTTCGGATCTACATAAGTGCCTTGCGGATTGAAATGAAAAGCCCCAATGCCGATCACGCCATAAGGCCTGATCCTTCCCATCAGGCTGGTAGGATCATCCTCAAGTAATACAGTGGGATATACTTCTGCAAGCAAAAGACCTTCTGTGATGTTCGACCTGAAATCAAGATTCCTGTTATGCCTGGCTTCTTCCAGGCCGCCCTTGGGCGATATATAGGCATCATCGCCTTCTATTTTACCGAAATTCAAAGCCAGGCGAAAGCCCAGCAGCTCGGAAGGATGAGCAGCCAGATAAACACCGAAAGACAGCTTGGTGGCCTTCATGTTATAGTCCTTGATAAAAGAAGTACCCTTACCGAAATGACCGCCAAGGTCGCCAAGAAAAACCATGGGCCCTACGGTAAGTCCCGCTTCAAAATAATTTCCCGAGGAATACCGCTGACTGAACGAAGGAAGATAAGTGATCGACGCGACGCTGAGTAAGAAAAAACACTTCCGCGATAAGGAGTGTAAATGTTGTTTCATGGAATATCGATTTAGTTTTCCGGTGGTTTGGATTTCAGCATTGAATGAAAAAACCAGGTACGATACAAGAACGGAAAATCAGGTTTTATTGTGTGTGATAACCCTAACTATTTTTTTTGGAAAAAATTCCAAATTCTGGAATTTCAGTTTTACCTGCCGGCCAATAACATCTCAATGTGTTCAATACCATCTTCGAGATAAATATCGCTGCTTTGTATGAACCCGAACGATTCGTAAAATTTCTTCAGGTATAGCTGCGCACCGATTTTAATGGAACCCTTGCCATACAAGGATTGCGCAAGGACAATGCTTTCTGCAACCACTTTTTTACCGGCCCCGCTCCCTCTTTCTGAAGGGGAACTTACGATGCGGCCTATAGAAGTTTCCGCATAGGAAATTCCCGGAGGCATAATGCGCGCATAAGCCAGCAGCTTATGATCGTTCATGCACATGACATGATGACAATATTGATCCTTATCATCTGCATCGAGGAAAACGCAGTGCTGTTCAACCACAAAAACCTCGCTTCTCAGTTTCAGGATGGCATATAACTCGTGCGGACTAAGTTCATCGAATTTTTTGCAAATGCAGATCATAGGAAGAAAATGTGGAAATGTGGAAATGTGGAAATGTGGAAATGTAGGAAATGTAGGAAATATTGAAAGAAGCGCGAACAAACGTATTTTCACATTTCCACATTTCCACATTCGCTTTCAATATCCATACTTCTCTTTCCAAAGGCTTTTTAAAAATTTCCGAAGTTCTTCTTCTCTTGCATTTTTTCCGGGATCATAGAATCGGGTTCCTGCAATGGCTTCGGGCAGGTATTCCTGCGGTGAAAAATTATTTTCATAGCTGTGCGAATATTCATAGCCCTTTCCATAGCCCATGTTCTTCATCAGCCGCGTTGGTGCATTGCGGATATGCAGGGGAACGGGCAGATCGCCATATTTCCTTACTGCACTCAATGCTTCGCCGATGGCTGCTACCGCTGCATTGCTTTTCGGTGAAGCCGCAAGATAGGTGGCGCATTGCGAGAGTATGATCATGGCCTCCGGATGACCGATCTTGTTTACGGCTTCAAAAGTGGCATTGGCCATCACCAGTGCAGTAGGATTGGCATTGCCGATATCTTCACTCGCCAGGATCACCATGCGGCGGGCAATGAACTTCACATCTTCTCCCCCTTCTATCATCCTCGCCAGCCAGTATACTGCTGCATTGGGATCGCTGCCGCGCATCGATTTGATGAATGCGGAAATGATATCGTAATGCTGCTCGCCCTGCTTATCGTAAAGGGCTATGCGCTGCTGCGCGGTCTTCATCACCAGCTCATCGGTCACCGTGATCGATTTGCCGCCTGCATCGGCCACCAGTTCCAGCAGGTTCAGCAGCTTTCTGGCATCGCCCCCGGATATATTGATCAGCGCCGCGGTTTCTTTGAGCACGATCTTTTTTTTCTTCAGCTCCTCATCATGGCTGATGGCCTGCTCCAGCAACTGTACGAGGTCTTTTTCATCCAGCGGTTTCAACACATATACCTGGCAGCGGCTGAGCAAAGCGCTGTTCACTTCAAAAGAAGGGTTTTCAGTGGTGGCGCCGATCAGGGTGATGATGCCTTTTTCAACTGCGCCCAGCAAAGCATCCTGCTGGCCTTTATTGAAGCGGTGTATTTCATCGATGAAAAGAATGGCGCGCTCTTTTTCGCGGGCCTCCTCGATCACTTCCCTCACATCCTTCACTCCCGATGAAATGGCGCTCAAGGTATAGAAAGGAACCTGCAGTGTATGTGCGATGATATTGGCAATAGTGGTCTTTCCGGTGCCCGGCGGCCCCCAAAGGATCATCGAAGGCACTTTGCCCTGTTCGATAGCTGCCCGTAAAATGCTACCTTTACCGGTGAGATGCTCCTGCCCTACAAGCTGATCGAGCGTTTGCGGGCGAAGCCGCTCTGCCAAAGGAGCGCGTGCGGAACTCATAAAAAAAATTTTAACAGCAATACTACAACAAGTTAACCCTTTTAAGGTTTTAATTCAAAGCCGGATCACATGCTGCAAAAATATCTTCCCTTGCCCCGAATTGGTATGATGCTGATGGCATGGCTTTGCATTAGCAGTGCGCAGCAAACTTTTTCACAGGAGCTTACCGCCGTTCAGAATTATGCGATGAACAGGCCCGGCGTAGTGATGATCAAAACCGTTTTCTCCGCCAATGTTTATGTAAGAAAGATCGTTGTCGACAACAGGCGGTTTAACCGCCTGCTGGAATCCATTCAAAAGCAGGACACCAGCGGCGTAATATTCACACCGGAACAAAAGCTGGATATGGTGCTGCAGGAAATGAACGATCATCCGAATCATTTCTTCAAGACAACGCTCGATTATATTCAGCAGCCCGAAGAGATCACTTCCACCGGCACCGGATTTTTCATAACCGGCGACGGCTATGTGGCTACCAATTGCCACCTGATAGACCGTGAGAATGCCTTCATCCGCCGCCGGTTTATCCTCTCTGCATTCCAGCAGATCACGGAAGCCAATATTGCCGCGCTGGAAAGCGCATGGGCAACCTCCTTTACCGAACAGCAGCGCAACCTGCTGTACAGCACCTATGCGTCTTTATATTCGCGTGTGTCCTCCATGGTGCTCTACGATTTGAAGAAGGATGTGTTTGTGGTATACAGCACCGACAGGAACAATAAAACCGTAACTGAAAAAAAACCGGCAGGCATCATCATCAAGGGACAGTCCATGCCCGGCAAAGACATTGCCGTATTAAAGATCGATGGCGATACGGCGCTGCCCACGCTCAAGATCGCTCCGAGCCAGTTGCCCAAGGTGGGAGAACAATTGTACGTTTACGGATATCCGGGGCCGGTGACCAATAACGATTATGTTGCCGTTGAATCGGCCATCGAGCCCACGCTTACTACCGGCATCGTCAGCGCCATCAAAAAATCCATCAACGGATGGCCGCTGATCCAGATGGATGCAAATATCAATCACGGCAGCAGCGGAGGCCCGGTATGCAATGATAAGGGAGAAGTGATCGGCCTCACCACTTTCGGCAGCATTGCCAACAGCGGGGATCTTGCAGCGGGACTGAATTTCGCCATACCCATATCCATCCTCTACGAATACCTCGACACCGCTTCCATAACGCCCCGCGTGAGCAGGCCTTCACAGCTCTTTTCCGAAGGCGTTGCCTATTTTGAAAAGGGACACTACCGCAAGGCGCTGACCAAATTTGAAGCGGTAAAAAAACTCAATGCCAACTATCCGGGACTGGATGGTTATATCAGCAACTGCAAAACCAATCTCGATAAAGGCGAAAATGGCGAAGCCGGCTTCGTGAGGCGCGACCTGCTGGGCATTGCGATACTTTCCCTGATCGGACTGGTGATCTATCTGCTGTTCAAAAAAAGAAAAGTGGCGCGCAATGTTCAGGTGAGATGATCCTGGTCATCTCCTCTATCCATCCTGCTCCACAAATACCATTTCAACAGCCGCTGGCTGAGTATTACATTGGTAACGATAGAAAAGCTGAACAGCAAAGTGAAAATGCCTGCTGCTTTCAGCAGCCCGTTGATGTTCATGTTTTTTGCTTCGGGAGGAAGTTTCACCTGCTTCACAAATTCTCCCGTGTTCTGCAGGATGACGCTTGCATTGCCGATGTTCAGCACCGCAAAAAATAAAGCCACATAACCTACAAAGCGAACGCCGCCCGGCGTATGCCTGCTCAGCGGGATATCCGGATGCACGATGCTTTTCCTGAGCTGCAATGCCGCATAACTGTGAAGCACAATCGAACCGGCAAGCACTACCGAGCTCACTATGGCAAGCATATTGGGCGAAGCCAGGGCCATCATCAGTCCGGCGAGTATCAATATGCTGCCGAGAACGAGATTGATCCA
>CAYYZJ010000900.1:0-1915 GCA_964475615.1 uncultured Flavitalea sp.
AGGTTGCACATGTCGATATCATCATCAATGATCAATATTTTGTTCATTGTTATATATTGTGGGTATCTTTTAGAAAATTACCGCCAAAAGGCCAAAAAAGCCATAAAGAACTTGATAAATGCAGGGTTGCAATATGAGATAACAAACCTGTATAAACATCTTGCCAAACAGCTTCGCTTGCATTTAATACTATGTTACAAAATAAGCAAAGGAAAAAAAATGCCAAACTGTAGAAAAAACTACGAAATTTTCAATTTTACTGCTTGATTTATATGATTCAGAGCTGGCAGCAAAATTGTTAATTGATTAATAAATGTTTACTCGTAAATAAATGTTTACCCATTGAATCTTAAATTGATCTAACTCATGGAAAAGGTAAGGGATAGTGATAAGGTGCTGATTGTGGATGATGAGGTGGATACTTGCAGCTTGCTGGGGGCGATACTGAAAAAAAGAAACTTTCGCACCAGCTTTGCAAACAGTCTGTCGGAAGCCACTATCGCCTTAAAAAAAGAAACCCCCTCTTTATTGTTTCTCGATAATATGCTTCCTGACGGTTCAGGGCTCGGCTTCATTCCTTTTATTAAAGAAAATTATCCTGAAGTAAGGATAATCATGATCACGGCCCATGATAGTTCAGCCGATATGAAAAAAGCCTACGAACAGGGCGCCGATTCTTTTCTGGGAAAACCGTTTAACAAAGAGCTGATCTATAAAACGGTTGATGACCTGAGGGAAGTGGTTATGAAAGATAGTCCTGAACTTGTAGAGAAATTTACGCAGTTTATTCCTCAACCAGCCGTTTTGCCGTTGAAAACGGCCAAAACAGGGTACTAATAATCGAATTCAAGCCTGGCAAATGTTTTTATAGTGTTAAGGCGTTAACCATTTTTAACACTATAAAATTTCAGTATGGGAAATCTGTTGTATCTCATTGCAGTGATCCTTGTCATTGCATGGGCCATCGGCTTTTTGGGGTATCATGCCGGTGGACTGATTCATCTTTTGCTCGTGATTGCAGTCATTGCTATACTGCTGAAAATAATACGCGGCTCTGCCGACTAAGCTGGCCGGCGTTTGCTTGCTACGTCACCATGCTGTAAAGCGTGGTGACATTTTTTATGCAAAATTCAAGGTGATCGTAAAGCGTGTGCCCTTTCCGAGTTCGCTTTCCACATGAATATGACCGTTATGATTGAGGATGATGTTCTGGGCATTGGTCAGCCCCAGTCCCGTGCCGCTGGGTTTGCTGGTAAAATAAGGCTCGAACAGTTTTAAAAGCGAATCCTTATCGATCCCGCATCCATTGTCGGCGATCGTTATCACGCATTTGTCTTCCCTGCTTTCCGTTCTGATCTGCAGCACGCCTTCATTCGGGCGCATGGCTTCTATGGCATTTACGATAAGGTTGAGGAATGCGATCTTGATCCGTTCAACATCCACGAGTATATCGCAGATATCGCTGGAATAATATTTTTCAACGCGGATGTTCTTGAGCTTTATCCGATCCTTGGCCAGCTCCAGGGTGTCATCGAGCAACTGGTTTACGGATATTTTCTGATATACCAGCTCGGTGAATTTGGTCGAATTGAGCAGATCGGTGATCAGTTGATTGATCCGGCTGCTGTTGCGGCTGATCATATCCAGCATCATGGCGGCATCGCCATTATTGCTGTCGAGGTCTGTTTTCAATTGATCTACCGAAAGATTGATATTGGCCAGCGGGTTCCTCACCTCATGGGCGATGGTGCGGGCAATGCGCCCGGTGGCAGCCAGCTTTTCAATGCTGCGCATCTGCACCAGTTCCTGGTTGGCCTTGTTCAGCTCGTCGATCTGCTGTTTCAACTGTTCCTGGTATTCGAATACCGTTTGATCTGCTTTCCTGCGCGCAATGTTTTCGCGCGAATAGGTGAAG
>CAYYZJ010000901.1:0-2917 GCA_964475615.1 uncultured Flavitalea sp.
AATTGGGAAAGATAAAACCCTGGCAGCATAAAAAAACAAAGATGAAAAAGATGGTGCTGAACAGCTCGAGCCAGCCCATAAGCGTTCCGGTGAACAGCAATAACCCGGTTATGGTTTGACAGAGCAGGGCTACTTTGATGATCGCTTCGCTGGTATAGATCTTCAGCAGCACGCTGTTGAGCTGGCTTGCCCCGATGAGGCCCATGGCCACCAGCGCAAATATCCATCCGTATTGTCTTTCGCTTACACGGAACTGCTCCATGAATACGGCAGGCGAACCGGCAATATAGGCATAGAGGCCCGAAGATGCCACCGATCCGGTAAACGCATAGGTAAAGAACTGCGGCTCTTTGAACACCCGGATGAAATTATCGATAATGGGCTTTGGCTTCAATGAAAAACCGGGATCGGGCTTTCTGCTTTCGGGCAGTATGAAATGCACTGCCGCCAGAATGCAGGTAGCCATGACCGTGAGTACGATAAAAATATATCTCCAGCTCAGCGTGGATGCAATATAGCCGCCCAGGGTAGGCGCGATGATGGGCGATACGCCAACCACCAGCATGAGCAGGGAAAAGATCCTGGCATTCTCCTTTACCGGGAACAGGTCGCGCACCATGGCCCTGGAAGCCACCAGCCCCGAACAGGCGCCCAATGCCTGGAACAGCCGCAAGGCAATGAGGGCATTTACCGAAGTGGACAGTGCACATCCTGCAGAGGCAAGCAGATAAGCCGAGATGCCGAAATAAAGCGGGCGCTTGCGGCCAAAGCGATCCAGCAGGGGCCCATATAAAAACTGGCCTACCGAAATGCCGATAAAAAAGCTCGACAGCGAAAGTGAAACATACGACACGGTAGTATGCAGGCCTGCAGCAATGGCCGGAAAGCCGGGCAGGTACATATCGATGGAAAAAGGGCCGATGGCGGAGAGTAATCCTAAAGCCGTTATCGTCAAAACGCGATTTCTTTTCATAGAAGGGGTAATAATAATGTGCGGATGTGCGAATTGCAAATGTGCGAATTCTTTTCCGGATTTTATTGTAAATCCATGGCTGAACAATTATTAGTGCATCATTGTAATATATGCTGAAAAGTTGAACGGAACTATTACGGCAGATGATCCAATGAATAAATGAAAGGCTATGAAAAGATATCTACTTCTGTTTTTTTTATCGGGATGGCTATTGAAATCTCAGGCGCAGGACAGCGCGGGCAAGCTTCTCCGGGTTTATGAAGATGATGATTTCATCAATATTGTCGGCCAGGGCACCGATGAATCCTATACCAATGGCACCCGCATCGATCTTTTCTATTTTAAAAAGCATCGCTCCAGGTTTTTTGTCGATAAGGCCATGCCCAAGGCCGGCAAGGGCAGCATCGATATTTATGGCTGGGGGCTGATGCAGACCATGATCACCCCAAGCGATATTTCGCAATCTCAATACCAGCCTCACGATTATCCTTATTCAGGCGCCCTGTTCGCAACGCATACCTTGTATTCTTATAATCCGGTAAAGAAATACGATTTTCAAACGGAGCTGGTACTGGGGGTGATGGGGCCTCCGGCCCTGGCCAGGCAAACCCAGACTTTTGTCCACAGCATCGAGAACTACCAGAAGCCGATGGGCTGGGATAACCAGATCGGGACCGATATCCTGGTCAACATTAATTTCACTGCAGAAAAGCAACTCGCCGCTTATGATGGCTTTATAGAGCTGATCACAGGAGCCCAGGTTTTTGGCGGCACCATGCTCAACGGCATTTCCGTTTATCCGTTGATCATCCGCTTCGGCAAGATGAACCCTTATTTCAATGGGTTCATGAGCCAGTACTCCAACGACAAAAAATACAGCAAATGGCAATTGTACGGTGTGATCAGGCCGCATGCCGATCTGATATTTACCAATGCTTTGCTGGAAGGAGGCTTGTTCAGCAGCAAGTCCTATCCGCCCAAAGATGATTCTTATAACAAACCCGATGAGTTTGTCCGCCACCTGAGGCATACCGTCGGCGAAATCGACGCGGGGTTCGTGGTTGCTTACAAACACATCAGCGGTTCCTTCATGCAAAAGATCTCAACGCCGATGGTCAGGGGACTGTATGGGCATACGGTCGGCAATATTTCTTTATACTATAGCTGGTGAGGGGAATAGGCAATAAGCAATGGGCAATAGGCAAATGCTTATGCATAACCATACCATTGCCTATTGCTTATTGCGCATTGCCTGTTAATATCTATAATGATCAGCCTTGAACGGCCCGTTCTTGGGAATGCCCAGGTATTCACTCTGTGCATCGGTAAGTTCATCCAATGCTACGCCGATCTTGGCAAGATGCAGGCGGGCTACTTTTTCATCGAGATGCTTGGGCAGCACATATACTTTGTTCTCGTATTTGCTGTGGTTGGTCCAGAGCTCTATCTGGGCCAGTGTCTGGTTGGAGAATGAGTTGGACATTACGAAAGAGGGGTGGCCTGTGGCGCAGCCGAGGTTGACCAGGCGGCCTTCCGCCAGGACGATGACATCCTTTCCATCGATGTTGTATACATCAACCTGGGGCTTGATGGTGTCCTTGGTATGGCCGTAGTTGGCGTTCAGCCATGCCATATCGATCTCGATGTCGAAGTGACCGATGTTACAAACGATGGCCTTGTCCTTCATCAGGCGGAAATGCTTTTCCGTGATCAGGTCGCGGCAGCCGGAAGCGGTGACGATGATGTCGGCTTCTTTTACGGCATCCACCATTTTCTTGACCTCGAATCCGTCCATAGCGGCCTGGAGGGCGCAGATGGGGTCGATCTCCGTAACGATGACACGGCAGCCGGCGCCTTTCAGGCTGGCGGCAGAGCCCTTGCCAACGTCACCATAGCTGCCTACGACTGCTACTTTACCGGCCATCATTACATCGGTAGCGCGGC
>CAYYZJ010000902.1:0-5082 GCA_964475615.1 uncultured Flavitalea sp.
AATTTCTCGTGCAGGGATTTTTTGAAATCCTGGAGCCAGATATTGACCAGCGGCATCTGCAGGAAACCTTCCCTGAAAGCCAGTGAATTGGTATGGGCATATCTTCCGTACTGGTCTTTTTCATGAGGCAGGTATTCTTCATACCGGCTCATCAAATAAAAACAGGCCGCAAAAATATCGAAGGCAAAATCGCCGCTGGTCTGAAAAAAGGCCTTGTAATAATTGAGCTCGAAGCAATCGATCGATTGCTGCCTGATGCCTGTTTCAAAAAGAAGCGCAACAGGCTTTATAAAAAACTCTTCCTCGGTAAATGCCTCATCCGAATAGTTCAGCTTCGGGCCTTTATATAGCCTGAATTCATCGCTGTTACCGGTAATCATGATGGGCTCATCGAACAATTCCTTATTGATAAAATCAATAATATAAATAAGGCGGGCGCTGATATTTGGGCAGTATAGTAGCATGCGGGGTGTAAGGTAAAAAGGCATAAGGTTTAAGGCGCAGGGTCAGAGGCTAAGATAATATGTTATGCCTTTCATTCCATACCTTCCACCTTAAACCTTAAACCTTATATCTTATTCCTTTCTTTCCATTGCTCGTTAAAGGTTTTTGCGGCAAAATGCAGACCGGCGCGGTGAGCAGTCCATCCTTTGAAAACTTTATTGATCATCCAGTTCTTTATTTTGCTGCTGCCGGCATTCATGAATTTGCGGTTCAGGCTGGCCTGCTTCCATGCTTTCCAGGCTATTTTTTCCGTCCAGGAAACAGCATTGCTTTCCACAGCTTCATAACGGTTTTCCAGGAGCAGCTCATGCAGGTTGATCTTTACTGCGCATACTTCCGTGCAATTGCCGCATAACGATGAAGCATAGCTGAGATGCTTCCATTCGCCCAGGTCTTTGAGATGCGGAGTAATGACGGCGCCGATAGGGCCGCTGTATGTTGAGCTGTAAGTATGGCCGCCGATATTTTTATATACCGGGCAGGCATTGAGGCAGGCCCCGCAGCGGATGCAATACAGGCTTTCCCTGGCTTTTTCATTGGCCAGGATATTAGTCCTTCCATTATCCAGCAATATCACATACATTTCTTCAGGGCCGTCCGATTCGCCGGGCTGGCGCGGGCCGGAGATAATGGTATTATACGCCGTTATTCTCTGGCCGGTTCCATAGGTGGCCAGCAGCGGCCAGAACAAGGCCAAGTCATTGATCGAAGGAATTATTTTTTCTATTCCCGTTACCACAATATGTGTCTTGGGAAAAGTGCAGCTCAGCCTTCCGTTCCCTTCATTTTCCGTAACCGCCACTGCCCCGATATCGGAAATAATAAAATTGGCTCCCGTTATTCCGATCTCTGCTTCGAGATATTTTTCCCTCAGCTTTTCCCTTGCAACGAGCGTAAGCTCCTGGGGCGAGAGATTGGGCCTGGTATGCAGTTTTTCATGGAACAGCTTCGCAACATCTTCCTTGCTCTTGTGCATGGCCGGAGTAACGATATGATAGGGCGGTTCTTCATCCAGTTGCTGGATGTATTCGCCGAGATCTGTCTCCACGCTTTCGATATGATGCTCTTTCAGGAATTCGTTCAGCTTGATCTCTTCGGTGACCATGCTCTTGCTTTTCACGATCGTCCGGCAATTCTTTTCGATGCAGATCGCGAGTATTTCATCCAGGGCCTGTTTCGCATCCTCGGCCCAGATCACTTTGCCTCCCCGCCTGCTGAATGCGGCTTCAAAATTTTCCAACTGGCTGTCGAGCGTTTCAATAGCGCGCCATTTGATGTTCTTGGCGCGTTCGCGGGCAAGATGGATATTGTCGAACTGCTGTTTGCCTCCCTGGAATGCGGCATTGTACTGGTCGATATTGAAATTGATCTTACGGCGATGATCCAGGTCGCCTGCCTTTACCGTACTCCTGGCAATAAAGGATGCAGCAGTATCTGTCATGGCGTTGCTTTTGTATTGGATTGACTGTTCATTCCGGTCTCTTCCCTGATGGCGTCTATGCCGGTTATTTTGCATTTAAAGATAAGTCTTACCGTGTATTTTTTCAGCTCATCGCGCGATTTGTTTTTCCGGTAAAATTGCTTGTATGTAGCCCGGTATTCGCCAACGATGATCTCATTGGAGGAAAAGGAAGGGTGATGCAATAATTTCAAGGATTGTGTTTCAGGCACGATCGTGATATCGTTAAGATAGGCCTCATCTTTCTTATTGAATTTAAACAGCGAGGCATTCCCTGAATTGGCATGAAGCGATCCGCTGAATTTATTCCCGTAAATCTTGATGCCCACGCCAAGCCTTTCGGAACCCAGGCCGCTGTTCAGCATCAATGTATCATTGAATTTGAAGCAAAGGCATCCTGCAGGAAAAAAATCGGTCCTGACCTTATCGCCCGAAGGCTTTACCAACGCTCCGTTCAGGTATAAATAAAAATTAGAGATATTGTTTTCAAGGGCGCTCCCTTTCTTTTTGCCTCCCAGTATTTTGCCGGGATTGAGGTTGGAAGTATTGATGTGCGAAACCAGATAGGTGTTCCAGCGTTCTTCCTGTTGAGCCCTGCCGGTAATGGATATGAAAACAGCCCAAATGAATAAAAAAACCCTGTATGATCCCTGCATAGTTGAACGGATTGCTACTTATTTTTTTCAAGATATTTGGCCGTGGCTTCCAGCGTGGCATAGAACTCTTCGCCGAATTTCCGGATCAATGCTTCTTTCACAAAAACATATACCGGTACCTTCAGCTTTTTGCCAAGCTTGCAAGCCGGATTGCATAAGGATTCACGGGGTTCATAATTGACAAATTCGGTATCGCCCTTTTTGCTTTTTTTTGTTTTGATGGGAAACAGGTGGCAGCTCACGGGTTTTTTCCAGTCCAGCTTCCCGTCGTAATAAGCTTGTTCAAAAGCGCATTTGATGATCCCGTTCTGGTCGCGGAAGCCGTATGCGCACATTTTTCCATCTATAACGGGAGTAACCCATCCGAACTCGCGGTCATATTGATAAAGCCCGTTCTTTTCAATCTCCCTGATCCCCTCTTTGGTGAGATAAGGTTTTACCGTTTCATAAATGGTATTGATGATCTTCATTTCTTCCCTGGTCAGCGGAGCACCGGCATCGCCGTCTTCGCAGCAACCTCCCTTGCATTTATTGAGATCGCATACGAACTGGTCTTCAACAACGGCATCGCTCACTAATATGTTATCTATTTCAATCATAATTAAAGCAAGTGGCTGGCAGCGAGTGGCTGGCAGGATTTTCCCACTCGCTACCAGCCATTGATCAAAATTACAACAATTAGTTCTTCCACCGCAGGGTATTGATGATATGCCGCATGTCTTCCTGCAAAAAATTGTTAACAATACCCAATGAATCTTCATTGGGAGTGGCATCGAAGTAGAGCGCGCCGCGAAGGAAATGCCTTGTGGTATCCGTCACAAAAAACTGATGGGCCGTTGCTGCATTGCCGCCCACACTAAAAAATATTCCCGAAACGCCCAGCGGGGTTCTCATGGCCGAATCTTCGATGGAAGTGGCTTTATAGGTATGCTTGTAGGTCATTTTGTAAGCATCATCGCGCAATTTGTAGAAATCGGATTTGACCTGTTTGTAGCTGATATAAATGCGTGCATTAAACCGGGGGAAATCGATATTGATCCAGTATGGGTTTTCGGGCCTGTCGCCAAAAAAACTGGTGTCGCGGATAATGTTTGCATAAACCGGATATTCAAAGGAATAAGGGAAATCGGGTTTATTGAAAGATTGATATTGATGTTCGGGAAAATCAATTCTGAAATATCCTCTTGGCTTGGGCGTATACGTGCTGTTGCAGGATGCGAGGCAGGAGGCAAAAATGACTATGCAAAAGAACTTGTTCAGGAGCATCTTATTTTACTGGTTATTGGTTTTAACGCGTACCCCAACTTTTTTTATCCTGCTGCTGTCGGCATCGAGTATGGTAAACTCGAAATCGCCGCAGGGGATCACGTCATTGGCTTTCGGTATCTCGCCGGTCAGCTCCAGGATCAGTCCCGCCAGTGAATCGCTGTCGCCTTTCACCTGGTCGAAAGTATCTACCGGCAGGCTCATCGATTTGCATACATCGTTGATCATGGTTCTGCCTTCAAAGATATAGGTGCCATCTTCCAGGCGGTTGCCCAGGCCTTCGTCTTCATCGAACTCATCCCTGATATCGCCGATTACTTCCTCGAGAATATCTTCAAGGGTCACGATGCCGCTGGTGCCGCCGAACTCATCTACCACAATGGCAAAATGATTGCGGTTGGTCTGAAAATCGTGCAGCAGGTCTTTGATCATCTTATGTTCATGAACAAAATAGGGCGATCGCAATAAAACATGCCAGTCGAAATTGTCCGGCTCATTGAGATAAGAAATCACATCTTTGGTATGGATCATGCCGGTGATCTCATCGAGACTTTTTTTATAGACCGGCAGGCGCGAATAATGCAGCTCTTCCAGCTTCTGCTTTAGCTGTGCGAAATTGAGGCTGTCTTCGATGCCGCTCACGTCGAGCCTGGTCTTCATGATCTGTTTTACGGTAATATTGCCGAACTTGATGATGCCTTTCAGGATATTTTTTTCTTCTTCCGTTGCATCGTTGCCTGTATTGCGGTCTATGGCGTGATCCAGTTCCTCCAGGCTGTGCTGGGCCGATTTCCTGATCCCGAACATACGCTCCAGGCCTTCCGACCGCTTTACCAGCCAGCCGCCCATTCTGCGGAAAATCAGGTGGATGATCTCTGCGATTCCTGATGTATAAAAAGCGAACTGAAGATTATTTTGCGAGGCCCAGATCTTGGGCATCACTTCTCCGAACAGGATGAGCACAAAGCTCACGGTGATCACCTTGATGAGGAACTCGAAGAACCAGAAATTCTGTTTCAGGGGAATGGCCTGGGCAATCAGGAAATTGGAGAGAATGATGATGGCTATATTGACCAGGCTGTTTGCAATGACCAGTGAGGCCAGCAATGTTTTCGGCTCTTCGAGCAGGTTCACGATCCTTTTCCAGGATGCATCCTGCTTTGTTTTCAGAATATTGATGTCTTTATCGGTAAGCGA
>CAYYZJ010000903.1:0-1944 GCA_964475615.1 uncultured Flavitalea sp.
AATCTTAATTACCTGTCCTATTTTTAGGGGACATCATAGTTCTCTGGGAGCAGAATCACTTTTGGGTTGCATCTCGATGCCAGATCAGATGGTGAAATAAAAAAAGCAGCTAGTGAAATGGGAGATAAAAGCTATGCTACGGGTTATAGCAAGGTTGAATTTAATAAATCGAATCCCCGTTATTTACTGTCTAAAGATTCTCTAAACATGGCTATCGAAGGCAAACACTTTAAAGTAATGCCAGATGGAGAAATAAAGTGGAAATACTAAATATTCGGGTTAATTCGTTCTATCCTTGAAAACCCCATTCCTATGATAAAGCGGACGCTTTATTTTGGCAATCCCGCCTACCTCAAAACCGCGAATGAACAGCTCGTCATAGAGATGCACGACAGCGGAGAAACCAAGACTGTTCCCATAGAAGATATTGGATTATTAATTCTTGACCACCAGCAAATTACGATTACTCACGCCCTTGTAGCAAAGCTCCTGGAAAAAAATGTAGCATTGATTACATGTGACGCCACGCATCATCCCACTGGACTTATGCTCAACCTTGATGGACACTCCCTGCAAAGTCAGAAATTCAAGGCGCAACTGGAAGCATCTGCTCCATTAAAGAAACAATTGTGGCAGCAAACGGTGACATCCAAGATTTATAACCAGGCCGCTTTACTCCGGAAAAACAATAAAAAATTCCAATTGCTGATTAACTACGCAAAAGAAGTAAGAAGTGGCGATAGTGAAAACCATGAAGCTAAGGCAGCCTCTTATTACTGGAAAAATGTTTTCCCTGAATTTTTAGATTTCCGTAGAGATCGCTATGGGATGCCTCCGAATAACCTTTTGAATTACGGATATGCCGTCTTAAGGGCGGTTGTAGCCAGAAGTTTGGTCGGTTCAGGACTTTTGCCAACATCGGGTATCCATCATCGGAATCAATACAATGCTTATTGTCTTGCAGATGATATTATGGAGCCGTACAGGCCATTTGTAGATATGCTTGTGTGTGGAATGGTCAACGTGGATGAGCCGGTATTTGAGATTACCCCCGCGGCCAAAAAACAGCTCCTAACCTTGCCGGCCATAGATGTGTATACGGAAGATCAGAAAAGCCCATTGATGAATGCAGTACAAAAGACCACAGCTTCCTTGGCAAAGTGTTTTGAAGGCAAATCCAGAAAATTGTTATACCCTGATCTGCAATAAAACTTTAAGTATAACCCGAATGTATGAACGCCTTAATGCTTACCGGATCATGTGGGTATTAGTACATTTTGATCTGCCCACTGAAACAAAAAAGGACAGGAAAAACTATGCCCTGTTCCGTAAAAAGATTATGGCAAACGGTTTTTCAATGTTCCAATTTAGCATGTACATACGGCACTGCAGCAGTAAAGAAAACGCTGAGGTTCATATAAAAAGAGTAAAAACCATCTTACCACCGAAAGGCCATGTCGGAATTATGTGTGTTACTGACAAACAATTTGGAATGATGGAAATATTCAGAGGCCGGGAGCAGGTGGATGGCCCGGAAACCTCTCAACAGCTCGAACTTTTCTAAGAAATAGATATAAATAGAAACAAAAAAATGGGTCTTTAAACCCATTTTTTCAATGCTAAACTTCACTCAAATAACGTAAAATCAGTGTTTTGCCCAATTTATGTTGTTAAAGAGCGAAGCTACACCATAATTTGAAAGCAAATCACAACGATTTACTGTTTCTATAAATGAGTAAATTTGTTGTTAAAGAGCGAAGCTACACCATAATTTGAAAGCAAATCACAACAAAAAGATTACTCAGGGTTTCCAGTCAGCGTTGTTAAAGAGCGAAGCTACACCATAATTTGAAAGCAAATCACAACAAAAAGACTACAGAAGTGATTTCTACGGGGGTTGTTAAAGAGCGAAGCTACACCATAATTTGAAAGCAAATCACAACA
>CAYYZJ010000904.1:0-6104 GCA_964475615.1 uncultured Flavitalea sp.
CCATGGAACGAAAGATGAAGTGCTGCCGATCCGGTTTACCAAACCCACCCATGTTATTCCGCAGGCAGGACATCTGATGGTGATGAACAGGTCGCGGGAAATAAACAGGATACTCGGAAACACGCTCGCAGCGGCCATTGCCTGACTGTTGAAAACTCGGCATTTTTTCTTTGCTTCAATCCTTTACATTTGTCGCCCCAAAAAGAAAAGTGAATCATGGACACAAAATACGTTCAGCATATTGCTGAAAGATCGGGTTTTTCTTTTAAGCAGGTCAACAATATCCTTCAGTTGCAAAATGAAGGCGCCACCATTCCTTTTATGGCGCGTTACCGCAAGGAAGCCACCGGCAATATGGATGAAGTGCAGATCAACGAGGTGGTTGAGCAGATCCGCTATCTCACGGAGCTGGACAAACGAAAGGAAACCGTGCTCAAAACCATCGAGGCGGCAGGCAAGCTGGACGCTGCATTGAAAGAACGGATCGACAATTGTTTTGACGCCACCGAACTGGAAGATATCTATCTACCGTATAAGCCTAAGCGAAAAACACGGGCGGCGGCAGCCATTGAAAAGGGGCTGGAGCCGCTGGCCAAACTGATCTTCGAGCAAGGCCCCGGCGATCCCGTGCAGGAGGCCGCATCATTTTTAAACGAGCAGGTAAAGGAAACAAAAGACGCCCTGCAGGGTGCAAGCGATATCATTGCCGAATGGATAGCCGAGCATGAACAGGCCAGGAATAAAATAAGGCAGTTGTTCAATAAAACGGCGATCCTGCATTCCAAAGTGCTGCCCGGCAAAAAAGAGGAAGAAGCGGCGCAGAAATACCGCGACTATTTCGAGTTCAGCGAGCCGTTGGCACAATGCCCTTCGCACCGCATGCTGGCCATCCGCCGGGGAGAAAAAGAGACCTTTCTCAGCATGGAGATCAGCATCGACAAGCAAACGGCCATCGATGAGCTCGAGCGCATTTTCATCAAGACTGCTGATGAAAACAGCGCGATCGTGAAGAAGGCCATTGCCGACGGCTTTGAACGATTGCTGCAGCCCTCTATTGAAAATGAGTTCCGGCTCATTGCAAAGAACCGCGCCGATGAAGAAGCAATAAGCGTGTTTGCCGAAAACCTGAGGCAGTTGCTGCTGGCTTCGCCATTAGGGTCGAAACGGGTGCTGGCCATCGATCCCGGCTACCGTACGGGATGCAAAGTGGTATGCCTCGATGCGCAGGGAAATTTTTTGCATTACAGTACCATCTTCCCTCATCCGCCGCAACAGCAGGAACAAGAAAGCATCGGCGAGATCAAATCTTTGGTAGAACGATACCTGATAGAAGCCATCGGCATCGGCAACGGAACAGCGGGAAGGGAAACGGAGCTGCTGGTGCGTGGCATCGATTTCGGGAGACCAGTGAATGTATTTATGGTCAATGAAAGCGGGGCTTCTATTTATTCCGCATCGGAAGCGGCAAGGGAAGAATTTCCCGGCCAGGATGTAACGGTTCGCGGAGCCGTGAGCATCGGCCGCAGGCTGCTCGATCCGCTGAGCGAGCTGGTGAAGATCGATCCGAAATCGGTCGGGGTAGGGCAGTACCAGCATGATGTCAATCAAACCAAATTAAAAGAAGAGCTGGATCGCGTGGTGGAAAGCTGCGTAAATCATGTGGGCGTTAATCTCAATACGGCCAGCAAGCATCTGCTGATGTATATATCCGGACTGAATGCTTCTCTCGCAAAAAATATTGTTGACTACCGCGCCGCACACGGTGCATTCAAAACCCGCAATGAGCTGAAAAAAGTGAGCCTGATGGGCCCCAAGACCTTTGAGCAGTGCGCCGGTTTTTTAAGAATACCCAATGCAGACAATCCGCTCGACAACAGCGCCGTTCATCCCGAAAGTTATGGCATTGTTGAATCCATGGCCGCCGACCTGCATTGCACGGTTCCCGACCTCATCGGCAAAAGCGAGCTGAGAAAGCAGATCAATAAAAAGAAATACGTTTCCGAAACCGCAGGCGAATTTACCATCGATGATATTCTAAAAGAACTCGAAAAGCCCGGCCGCGATCCGCGCAATCCTGCAGTAGCGTTTCGTTTTGAAGAAAGCATCCGCACTATCGAGGATGTGAAACCGGGAATGACCGTTCCGGGTATTGTCACCAATATTACCAATTTCGGAGCGTTTGTAGATATCGGCGTAAAGCAGGACGGGCTGGTTCATATCTCACAGCTCAGCAATACTTATATCTCCGATCCTAACCAGGTAGTCAAGCTGCATCAGCAGGTGATGGTTACCGTTATGGAAGTGGATGTGGCCAGGAAGCGGATCGCTTTATCGATGAAAGATAAGGCGAGCGGCGAGAGGCGGCCGGCCCGCGGGAAGAAGAAGGATGCACCGAAAAAGCCGGAGCCGGAGAATGCTTTCCAGTCGAAGCTGATGGAACTGAAGAAGAAGTTTAACGGGTGAGATTTTTTCGCCACCTCTTTTTTATTTCCTGCCAGGGATTGATGTTTACTTTTTCGATATTATAGCTTTAGAACATTTTATTCTGCTGAATAAAAAAAACCTCCCTGCCCGAAAAGCAGGCGGGAGGTATCCGGACATGATGATATGAATCATCAAGCTTCTTTATGTTCGGAACCTTGTTTTTTTCGCCTCAGGTACATATCCAGGAGCACGAGCCCGATCACCACATTGATCATCATGAAAACACTGGTGTAAGTATTGTTGAAGAATTTGCCCCAGTCTATTTTATCCAGCCTGTCAAGATCCTGTTGCGGAATGATGCTTCCGGAGCTGCTGCCGGCAGACCAGTTTACATGCGCAAAACCATAGACCAGCAATCCGAGGATCATCACCACAAAGAACCCGCCGATCCCCCAGATGATCTTTTTATTGATATAGCTTTTTGCTGCCGGCGCCACGCGGTATTTGGCGATTTCTTCCATCACATTTTTAGTGAATCGCATGGATGGCGCTTCCAGCTCGGCACTGTTCATCAACCGATGCACTTCCAGCAGTTCGCGGTATTTGCGCTGCCATTCGATATTTTCGGCGATCAGCTTCTCGATCTGGGATCTTTCTTCATCATTGCTCCTCCGATCTATAAAATCCCATAGGCGATCTTCCATATTTTGCTGTGTATTCATATTGCTTGATTGATGGTTAGTACAAAGTTGCGGCCAATTATCGGCATTTCGTGTTAATGATTTAATCATCATGTATTTCCCGTACCTCATGACTGAAATATTTTTCCATTTTTTCTTTCAGGCGGTTCCTTGCCCGGTGCAGCTTCACCTTGATCGTGTTCGGCTCCATACCCATGATGGTTCCTATTTCCTCGAGCGACTGTTCCCCTTTATAGAACAGCGTGATGATCTGCGCATCGTCGGGGCTCAGCAGCCGGATGGCTTCATTCACCATGGCCTGCCTCGATTTCTGCTCTATGATATTGGCCTTGAATCCGGATTCGCGGTTTTCCAGTTGCATGGCCGTTCGCTCGTTGTCGATAGAGCTTGTTTCCAGTTTTCTTTTCCTCAGGAAAGTGATGCAACTGGTTCTGACAATGGTATAAAGCCAGGTGCTGAACTTGGCTTCTCCCCGGAAATCGGCCAGGGAGCGATAGGCTTTTATAAATACATCCTGCGCTATTTCCTCGGCATCTTCCCGGCTGTCGGTAAACCGTAAAACCAGTGTAAAAACATAGTTCTGGTAACGTTCTACCAATGCCGAATAAAGCTGCTGCTCTCCTTTCAGCACCCTGCCTATGATTTCATTATCTGTCAGTCCGGTGTACATATATGACGGTACTAAGACTATGCTTATTGACCCGAGGTTACAGCAAATGTAGGGTTTTAGATATGCCATGCCCCAACACCACCCTGTAACCTTTTTGAACCGGCTGTAGTCATAGATTTCGATTGGACAAGGAAGCCCTCTAAAAAGGTTAAAAAACACTGTAACCCCCAAGCCGCTCCCGTAGTCTGATACAGAAACAATAAACTTTTAAAACAATAAAACCTTACAAAAATGGGACCCGATCAATTGGTATTTTTTTGGTTGATTATAAGCTGCGTTTCGCTTTTTGCCATGATATTCGGCATCAGGTATTTCCGCAATAAAGAAAATATAGCCATGATAGAAAAAGGCATGGACCCTAAACTGAATGTCAACCGCCCTGCTCCTTACCGTAGCCTGAAATGGGGATTGTTACTCGTAGGCGCCGGCCTCGGCCTTTTCCTGGCCTATATCCTGGATAATTTCGTGCTGTATAATGTAGGACATAGAAATCATTTTGATGATGATGGCAATGCAGCGATCTATTTTGCGCTGATCGCTATCGGCGGAGGACTGGGATTGATAGCCTCCTATCGCGTGGAGAAAAAGGAATTGCTGGATAAGAATATCAACATCAGCTAAAAAAAATCAGCCGCCTTCAATACAGGGCGGCTGATCGTTTTAATTAACCCGCAAAAAGGATGATGTACCGTATTTCTCTGCTCCTGCCTATACCACTATTCCGGATCGCCTCGCGCTTTTCTTCCGGGCATGCTTATGCGCTTTAGCCTTATTTTTTCATTTCTTCCATTGCCCGCTTTACCACCGGATCATTGGCATTGCTGATCTCGAAATATCCTTCGCTGCGCCAGATCAGCCGGCCCAGCAGGGCTTTGATGCGGTTCTGCACGATCTCCTTGTCTTTAGGAGAGATGGAACTGAGATCGATCGTATCTTTTGCCGCATAGCTCACCAGGCTGTTCCAGAGCTTGTCCTCATCATGAAAACCTGCAGTGAATGCCAATGGGTCTTTGTACTGGCGCAGGGCCGGAACATGCTGCATGTAATAGGTGTAGATGAAATTGTTCAGTGTGCCCGTTACATAAAGATTGGTGATGCTTTTTGAGAAAGTGCTTGTATCGAATCCTACAAAGATATCCGGCGTTATGCCTCCGCCGCCGTACAGGAGCTTTCCGCTTTTGGTTTTGTATACGGCCCCGGTATGCGTGGTGGTGTCGCCATGGAGCACTTCGCCGTCGCGGAAGCGTTCCATCACTTCATTATTATACACATCGTGCCCCTTGTCGTAAGGCTTTTGGATGCTGCGGCCAAGCGGAGTATAATACCGGGCAATGACCAGCCGCAGTTCACTGCCATCGCTGAGCTGGAAGGGCTCCTGCACCAGTCCCTTGCCGAATGTTCGTCTACCCATGATCGTTGCCCTTTCCCAGTCCTGCAGCGCGCCGGTGAGGATCTCGCTGGCAGAGGCGGTTCCTTCATCTACCAACACGATCAGCTTTCCTTTTTCAAACAGGCCGGGCTTTTGGGCGCGGTAATCTTTCCGTGGACTTTTAGCCCCTTCAGTATATACGATCAGCTTGTCATCGTCAAGGAATTCATCGGCAACGGCAACGGCTTCATCCACGATGCCTCCTCCGTTTCCGCGCAGGTCGAGGATCAGCTTCTGCAGCTTCTGCCGCTGCAGCTTTTCCATTCCCTGCATGAACTCTTCATAAGTAGTCCTTGAAAATTTATTGATGCGGATATATCCGGTTTCCTTATCGATCATGTATGCCGCATCAACGGAAGGAAGCGGAATGGTGCCGCGGGTAACGGCAAAAAGCCTGGTCTCCTTTCCGCGCATCAGGGTGATGTTTACATTGCTTGCGCCAGGGCCGCGCAGCAGCTTTTTGATGCGGTCGGTGGTAATGCCGTTGCCTGCAACAACAGAATCATTCACTTTAAGAAATTTATCGCCTACCTGCAGTCCCGCTTTATCGCTGGGCCCGTTATCGAGCACGTTCACTATATTCACGGTGTCATTGAATATCTGGAATTCAACGCCGATGCCTTCAAAATTCCCCTGCAGGTCCTCATTCATCTCTTCCCGGTCATCGGCCGGGATAAAATAGGAGTGGGGGTCGAGATGGGAGAGGATGCCCTGAACGGCCTCATCCGTCAACGTATCTACATTGATGGTATCTACATATTTCATGTTCACCAGGTCGATGATCTCCTGCACCCGGGTTGCCCGGCGCGATTTCAGAAAACCATGCGTATTGGTGCTTTCATACAAGCGGTATCCGATGAGCATGCCTGCGATCATGACA
>CAYYZJ010000905.1:0-2211 GCA_964475615.1 uncultured Flavitalea sp.
CTGAGGAAGAAAGCCAATATCAAGGTTCGCCAGCCTTTGCAGAAAGTGCTGATCCCGGTATTGAACCCCGGTATGGAAAAACAGTTACAGCAGGTGGAAGATCTGATCAAGACAGAGGTCAATGTTAAGGAGATAGAATACCTGTCTTCCGCTTCAAACGGGTTCATCAAAAAGAAGATCAGGCCCAATTTAGTAGCGCTGGGCAAGAAGCTCGGGTCCATGATGAAAGCAGTGAATGCAGCGCTCAGCAATTTTACCCAGGACGATATTGCCAAGTTGGAAAAAGAAGGACAATATACTTTGTTAATTGATAGCGAACCCTTAATATTACAGGTTAATGAAGTGGAAATCACCAGCGAAGATATTCCAGGCTGGATGGTGGCCGGCAAAGGCACACTGACCGTTGCCCTGGATATCCATGTCACCCCCGAACTCGAGAACGAAGGCAATGCGCGCGAGCTCGTCAATAGGATTCAAAAAATACGCAAGGATAACGGATATGAACTCACCGACCGGATCCTGGTAAAGATCGCTGAAGCTGAAGCCCTCAAAGAATCCATAACCCGATTTAATAACTATATTTGCGCCGAAATTTTGGCAGATAAACTGGAATTGGTACCTGAAATAGCTGATGGCACTGAAATTGAAGTTAATGATGTTCCCTTAAAAGTCTTTGTCACAAAAAAAGCCTAACAGTATGGCAATTAAAAAGAAAGCGGCTAAATCCGCTAAAAAGGCTAACCCTAAAAAAGCAGCGAAGCCGGCAGCAAAAAAGCCGGCGCCTCCTGCAAAAAAAGTGGCGGCCAAAGCCGTCAAAAAAGCGGTTCCTAAAAAAGCAACAGCTAAACCAGCAGCCAAAAAAACTGTACCGGTTAAAAAGATCGCTACGCCAAAACCGGTAATCAAGAAGAATGTCCATACTGCTTCGCATGTCAAACCCCTGGTATCCAAGGAAAACATTTCAAAAACCGAAATCAAAAAACCCGAACATAAACCGGAAATTAAAACCGTAAATCAGCCGGCGGCTATTTATCCGGAAGTTAAAAAAGCGCCGGCTCAGCAACCTAAACCACCCGTGAAAGTGGTTATACCAGAAATAAAAACAAAAACGGTTCGGAAATACGAACCGGAGTTCACCAAATCAGTTTTAGATTCACCACAACAAGAACAAACCGGACCCACTATGCGATACAGCGATGCAGAACTGGCAGAATTCAAAGACTTGATCATGAAAAAATTGGATGCTGCAAAAAAAGAACTGGCCTATTTACAGGGATTGATCACCCGCAAGGATGAAATGGGCGGAGACGATACGGATAACCGTTATATGACCATGGAAGATGGCAGCATGAGCATGGAACGCGAGCAGCTCAGCCAGATGGCGAGCCGCCAGATCACATTCATCGATCACCTGGAAAAAGCATTGATGCGCATAGAGAACAAGACCTATGGTATATGCCGCGTAACCGGTAAGCTGATCGATAAAGCGCGACTGAAAGCTGTTCCTCATGCCACGCTGAGCATTGAAGCGAAGCAGACGATGAATAAGTAAATTAATAAATTGGCAATGGGCAACAGGCAATAAGCAAAAAAATTCAATTGCCTGTTGCCCATTGCCAATTGCTTATTGCCTATTGTCAATTGAACCCATGCAATCCCGCATTTTTTTTATCCTCATGGCGTTAGCGCTCGGGGCTATATTGCCGATACAGGCAGCCGTGAATTCCCGTTTGTCAAAAACAGTGGGAAGTCCCGTTATAGCTGCATTTATTTCGTTTGCTGTAGGAACGATCGCTTTATTTCTCTATCTTTTACTCAGTCGCCAGCTAAATTTTCATGAGGCCAATTTCCGTCAATCGCCCTGGTGGATCTGGGTGGGCGGAGTGCTGGGCACCTTCTTCGTTGCCGGCATTGTGGTATTGCTGCCGCGGCTGGGAGTGGCGCTTGCTTTCAGCCTGGTGATCGCGGGACAGATGGCAGCCGCCATCATCTTCGATCATTTCGGTTTGCTGGGCGTAAGCATCAGAGAAATCTCCCTGGGGAAAATTGCAGGAGCCATTTTATTGATTGCAGGCGTTTTTTTAATCAGGAAATTTTAATCATTATTTCCACAATTCATCGGGCATCGGCTTGTTCAGCAAGTGATCGTAAATGAATTTATACGTTTCATCATTTGCATGAATGGCTTTTAATCCGCGGAATCCATGCCTT
>CAYYZJ010000906.1:0-3952 GCA_964475615.1 uncultured Flavitalea sp.
GGCATTGGAATGGCTGATCGCATCCCACCACTGCCAGTTGCTATGGTATTCGGTAGGGAATTCCTGAAAGGCGGGATGATTGGGATCGCACAAAATGCCCAGCGTATGCGGAGGTTGCTTGTTTGTCCAGGCAGTGTTCCAGAAAATACTGGAGAAGCCGATAGGAATATCGCCGCCTTTATCCGGTTTAAGCGATCCTTTTTTCGGCGTAAGCAATACCTTGCCGCCGCTGTTCAGCAAACTCAGCGCCTTCTGATCCAGTTGCTGCGTTACATAAATGGACTGATCCGCTGCCGGCAAACCGGCCGGGTATACGAACAAGTCCCACGAGTTTTCATAACGGTCAACCCTAACCGAAAGGATCAGTTTACCCGGCTGCTGTATGGATGCCAGCGATTGGCTGATCTCGCCCAGTTTAAATGCGTTTCCGATGGGGATATCGGTTTGAGGCAATTGTCCGCTGAACAAAATTTTACCGGAAGCGTCCCTGATCGTCCATTCGGGTCTTACCTGTTGCAGCGGAGCTTCGCCGAAATGCGCGATCTCTACAGCCGCTTTCAGCTCTTCATTGTTATTGTAGATCATCCTGGGCAGGCGAACCAGCGGAACCGTGGCATTGCAGAACCGGCTGTATTCTTTTGCCGTAACATATCCTTTATCGTCCCAGAACGGATCCACCACGCCGACCAATGCTGTTCCCTGGCCGGGGAAATCGTGCAGGTCGAGCAACTGGAAGCCGGCGAAACCGGGCGTGCGCAGCGCTGCTTCTATGTCTGCCTTATAGCAAAGCACCTGCAGTTTGCCGGAAGCCAGCAGAAAGCTGTCGGCCAGTGCGGCCATGCCGTGCTCGGCAAGCTTATCATAAAAGATGTCGAAGTTCTTAGGCTTGAGCACGCCATCGTATTTAGGTATTTCTTTAAAATTGGGATACACGCACCATTGGCCTATTTCATGGCTGACCGTCGGTATGCTGTGCGAAGGGACCAGCGTATCCCAATCGTAGTTTGTGTTCGGTGCTTCGCGGTTGATGATGCTTTTCAATCCTTCTCCCCAATGCTGTATGCGGGGCTCGGGAGTAACATTATAATCATTTTCGGGAACAGCAGGCCAGCCCGAAGCGGTTGTATACAGCCTGCGGCCATCCTTTGCTTTCCAGTATTCGACAAAAGCAGTGAGCCACTCTTTGTGATGCCTGCCGCTTGGTTCATTGCCGTAAGGCATCAGGCAAAAAGAAGGATGATTGCCGAAGCTGGAAACAATATGATTGCTTTCCCCGTACAAAAAGCGGTCTATCGGCTTGCCATCGCCCACTGTTGCCCAGGCGGAACATTCGATGGACAAATAAAAACCCATGCGGTCTGCCGCCTCGAATGCCGCTTCCGGCGGGCACCAGGAGTGAAAGCGGATATGATTCAATCCGTATGAACGGCATACCCTGAATATGTGCATCCAGGAAGCAGTGTCCGTTGCAGGATAGCCTGTTTTGGGGAAGATGGCGCATTCCAGCGTGCCGCGCAGGAATATGGGCCTATCGTTGATGGTTATGCGCGTTCCCCGGGCGGCGAGCTTGCGCATGCCGAAATCGATATTCCTCCTATCTGCACCATCTTTACCCGACACGGAAACATGCAATGCATAGAGGTTGGGATGGAATTCATCCCAAAGCATCGGATGCGCTCCCATCGGATAATCGATCTCCAGGCTCGTTGTATCTTTCTTCAGCCGGATATCTTTATTCAGCACGGCCGGACCGGCAGCGGCCGAAAAGTTAATTCCGGATGCTGCAATGCTGATCCGGGCGCCGGCCTCGCCGCCGGTCATATTGTGCAGCCTGATCTTCAGGTGCACGCTTTTTTTATCGACATCCGGGAAAACCAGGATGTCTGTAAAGCAGACGGATGGTCTTTTGATCAGCTCCATGCTGCCGATGATGCCGTTCCAGTTGGTTTGGGTATTGTCGCTTACGCTGTGCGCGTCAGTACCGGGATTGATATCTTTAATGCGGTTGTCGATGCGGATGGTGATCGTATGCTCGCCTGGCGTTAACAGTCCGCTCAAAGCATAAATATGCGGAGCGCTCAAAGCATTCTGCATTCCGGCTTTCCGGTTGTCGATCCAGAGGGTTGTTTCCCAGTGGCAGCGTTCGAGGAACAGTTCAATATGTTGATTTTTCCATCCCGCAGGAATATTCACTTTTTTCTGATACCAGGCAACGCCCACATAATATTTCACCGGTTGAAGCCAGAAAGAGATCTTCACATTGCCGGGCTGCCGGTATTTTGCATAAGCCGTGTCTTTGAACCAGGCGCTGTTCCAGAAATTGCCGGTCCATTTGGTGTTTGCCGTTACTTCATCGCCTTTTCCGTTCGTGGTCATGGATCCGGGAAGCTGTACCCTGTCGTCCAGTGTATTGCTGAACCATCGCTGTTCTACTCCTTTGTCCAGCGAATCGATCCGGAACTTCCATTCGCCCGAGAGATCGATCTTATCCGCGGGTTGCGCCAATACTATTGCCGTAACTAACTGTAATGCCAATACGAAAACCGTTTTCAACATATCGGGTGTTTTCTCAATAATTCGGGTTTTGAGCCAATTTCTTATTCTGATCCAGCGCGCTCTGCGGTATAGGGAAAAGATAGTTCTTGTTTGCATCGAACAGGCGGTTGCCTCCGGGAATGGTTACCGGCGTATACGTGAGCACCCCGCCGGCCCCTACTGTAATGGCTATGCCGTGCAATTGCTTGTTCAGGTTGATGTGTGCAATATTCCAGCGGATCAGATCCCACCAGCGCTTGTCTTCCAGTGCCAGCTCTATTCTTCGCTCCCTCCTGATGGCGGTGCGCATCTGGTCTTGGCTCAGCCCTGCGGGAAGATCGGGCAGTTCGGCGCGCGTCCTCACCTGATCGATGGCATCGTACACGCTGGCATCGGGGCCAACAGCTTCATTTTGCGCTTCCGCATAGTTCAGCAATACTTCCGCATACCGGAAATAATAATAATTCTGCCCGCTGCTGGCGCCGTCCCAGTTATCGGCTCCCAGGGTGATCTGGTCATTCAATCGTTTTCGCATATAGTAGCCCGTTTGAGTGGCGTCGTTATGGTCGGAAAGGTCGATCTCGTTGGGACTTCCTATTCCCTGCCTGGTAAAGATCGTATCATTATACCAGTATGAGCCGTCGTATATGATCGATTGGTAAAATCTTTTTTCGCGATGCAGGTATGGGTTTTGCGGATCATACCCCGATGCCGGATCGGTTATCGGCAAACCATTGTCCATCTCATAATCATCCACCAGCTCCTGCGTGGGGTTCACGCCTCCCCAGCTCGTTTCGGCTCCTCCCTTGGTAAAGGTAGTGCCGTCATAGCCTTCGATCCGGCCTCCTTTTACGCGGGGTACGTATTCGCGGTAAAATATGCCTTCGGAGTTGGTATTGTTCGCCGGCATGAACAACTGCCCGTAATCCGGGAAAAGGGAATAAACGCCGAGATCCATCACCTGCTTGTTGGTAGCAGCCGCATCGGCATACTGATGATCGAACAATTCAACCCAGCCTTTCAGGGTAAGTGCAGCGCCCTGGGTGGCCCTTCCCGATTCATCTGCAGTTACGGGAAGATCGGCGGCAACGGCGCCCAGCTCACTGGTAATAAATTGAAAGGTTTCATCAGAAGTATTCCTTGCCTTAAAAATACTGTCGCCCTGCGTGGACACATCCAGCGGATCGGTAACGACCGGAACACCGCCGTAAGCCATCCACAAAATATGATAGAAATAAGCCCGCAAAAACCTGGCCTCTGCCAGCCGCTTGGTTTTATAATCGGCATCGAGCTGCGAAGCCGTAACATTCTTGATGAACACATTGCATTTCCTGACATTGGAATAAAGCGTGCTCCAGGAAAAAGGCAATTGATCGAAATTGAGCGTTGATGGAGTATAGTTGGCCTGCTGCGCTTC
>CAYYZJ010000907.1:0-2614 GCA_964475615.1 uncultured Flavitalea sp.
TTCAACCCCTGCCCGTCCTGCATCTGCGGAATGCTGAGGTAATCGGGGCGGTTGAAGATGGGCGCATCGGAGAAAAGATGCCTGACGAGCAGGAACGGACTATTCCCGATCCTGATCCCGAAAATATATACGCCCATGATCATGGTGGCCAGGCATACCTGGGCAAAGCTGATCACCGTCATCACCGGGGCTTCCCAGCGGCCGGCCTTGAAGATTAAAATAAAGCCCAGCACGCAATGCCATATTGTCCACAACAGGAAACTCCCTTCCTGGGCTTCCCAGATACAACTTAATAAATATTTAAAATCGAGCGCCCGGCTGGAATGCTCCCAGGCGTAGTTGTATTCAAAAAGATGATTGCGGATGATGTAGTAAATAGTACCCAGTATGGCCAGCACCGCAACAGCATCGATGCCGAAAGCGATCCTTGCCATCCGTTTCCAGTTGTCTTCATCCTCGATGCTCTTTGCATTCGTTGCCTTGAAATAAGCAATCATGGCTACCAGGGAAGCAGTAAAGGAAAGGATAACAAAAAAATGCCCCAGTTTTCCCGGCAATAAATGTTCGCCTATATAATCCATTGCTGTTTATTGATTTTGGCTCAGGTTTTTCTTGGCCATTTCGGGGTCGTCTTTATATTTGGATGGACATTTGATGAGAATGCCGTCTTTCTGTGTGATCTCAAAAACATCTCCCCTCATCTTTCCCTTCAGCACGATCCGTTCCGCTTTTTCCATATCATAAGGCTTTTCATAGTAATATACCACCCTGGCAGTATTGCCCAGCGTATCGGCAACGCGAAAGCTGCAATAATTGGGGTTTTTGATGGGATTGTATTCTATGGGACTGCTCTTATCCAGCTTGGCGATGATGGTTACATTCTTACCCTGTTTTTCCCTGGCCGAAGCAATGGTTTCATAAGTGGAAAGATTGCCCATGAAACTGACCAGCACGCTAATGGCGATGGCTATGAATATCAACAGGATAATGTGTAACCGCTTCATATTTTGGAATTCAGCGCAAATTTAGGTCAAAAACCATCACCAAAGGCCGCTTCATCCATCTTTAAGATTCTGTTATTTTTATCGGTAAATGGCCCCTTGTCAATAAGTATGCTTTGATTATACAATATCCTGCACTAACTTGCGTTCCGTTTTCTTGATTCTTAGGTCAAGAACTCCTGATATGACAGACCTAGCTCATTTCGATTCCAACGGGGCCAGTAATCCCAAGAATAATATTTTCGGATTACCTTTTTCAGAAGAAGATGCCCGGGTGATTATTTTACCAGTGCCATGGGAAGTAACGGTAAGCTACGGATCAGGCACCTCCCGTTCCGCCGAACATATTTTCAATGCCAGCATGCAGGTAGACCTGTTCGATAAGGAAACAGGCAATGCCTGGCAGCAAGGCATTTATATGCGCCAGGCCGACAGAAAGATACTCATGAAGAGCGATTACCTGCGCAAGGACGCCGAGCTCTATATCGATTATATTTCGAAAGACGAGATACTCGAGAACAACAGCTTCATGTGCAAATCGCTTAAAGAGATCAATGAAGGAAGCGCCAATCTCAACAAATGGGTTTACGAGCAAACAGCCGACCTGCTGAAACAGGGAAAGCTGGTGGTAGTGCTCGGCGGCGACCACAGCGTTCCGCTCGGCTATCTTAAAGCCGTTGCTGAAAAGCACGGCGATTTCGGCGTGCTGCAGATCGATGCCCACTGCGACCTGCGCAAGGCTTATGAAAGCTTTACCTACAGCCACGCCAGCGTTATGTTCAATGCGCTCAATGATATTCCGCAGATCAAAAAGCTGGTGCAGATCGGCGTTCGCGATTACAGCCAGGAAGAATGGGATTATATCTGCAACAGCAACCAGCGCGTGACCACCTATTTCGACAAGAACATCAAGGAACGCCAGTATGAAGGCGAAAGCTGGAAAGCAATCGCCGATGAAATCGTAAATCAATTGCCCGACAAGGTTTATATCACTTTCGATATCGACGGGCTCGATCCCAAGCTTTGTCCCAATACAGGCACGCCTGTACCTGGCGGCTTCGATGCCGAACAGATCTTTTACCTCGTTAAAAAAATCATCGAAAGCGGCCGCCGTTTCATCGGCTTCGACCTGGATGAAATTTCCATTGGCGAAGGCTGCTGGGATGCCAATGTAGGCGCAAGGGTGCTCTGGAGGCTGAGCAATCTGCTCGTTGCCGGCAACCCCGTTGAAGCAGCCGATAAAGTACCAGCATGCGCTACGAATATGTAGTTACCCTCAAAAAAGACAACGAAAAGCAGGTCGATAATATCAGTGTTTGTTTGTGCTTGCTTTCTGTACTGGCCTTTCTGTTCGAGCAGATCCGCTCGGCGCATTTCAATTTCTTCCTCAGCTTTGCCGCTGCATTGATCGCCGGCGGCATGATCGCCAACCGGATTCTGTCTAAAAAACAAAAACCGGTACGCTATAAACCCTGGCTGCTCATTGCAGGCATTTTCTGGATCGGCATGCCTTACCTGCAATGGCTTTTCTTTCTTTTTTTTGTACTGGCCTTTCTTGAATACCAGGCAAGATATCCGCTGGAGATCGGCTTTACCGGCGAGAAGATCGTCAT
>CAYYZJ010000908.1:0-3124 GCA_964475615.1 uncultured Flavitalea sp.
GTCGAGGTTTTCCTCATCCAGCCGGTAGAGCCGGGCCTTTTCCTGTTTGCGCAGGCAGGCGAGCGCTTCATTGCGGGTGCAGGTATAGAGGTATACGGTGAGGTTGTCTATGCTGTTCAGTCTTTTGCGGACCTGCCAGAGCCGGAGAAAAACTTCGGAAACGATATCCTGCGCGGCAGGCCTGGACTTGACGAAGGAATAGGCGAACTGAAAAAGCGGACCGAAATATATCCTGTATAAACGCGTATAGGCCTGTTTATCATCCGAAGCAGCAATGAGTTCCTGCAACAAAGCAGCGTCCTTGGAATCGATCATGATCTTGGCTGATGCATTTTGGCAACGCCAGCGGATGATTATGAAATCATTATTTTTAAAAAAACCTATGATAAGGTATGATATTCCTTGTAATCAAGAACACACTTTAATTATAAAAAAAGTTCCGTGAGCCTTTTCATGGTTAATAAGCCGTAAACAGACCGGCGGACATGATACTGGTTCAGGTCAGTTCTCAGGCAGCGTTATGCTGATATTCCTGAATTCAATGGGACCATGATCTCCCTGCAGATAAATAGGGCCGGGTTCGCCTTCGCGGCTATCGAGGGCTCCACCGGTAATGCCGGGAATTTCCTGGTTGCAGATAACGGTGGCGCCATTCAATGCAACCGTTACCAGCCGCCCGACAAGCGTGATATCATAGGTCTGCCATTCTCCCGCATCCTTGGCCATCATTGCAGAAGGAGAAAGGAATCCGTAAACCGAACTCAGTTGATCGTTCAGCGGTTCTTCTCCCTTGCTGTCCTCAATCTGCACTTCATAGCGGCCACGCAGGTAAACTCCGCTGTTGCTTCCCTTGGGATAACGAAATTCGATATGCAGTTTGAAATCTGTAAAAACCTGATCCGTTATGATATTCGATCCCGAATGCGGGCTCCTGAGGATGCCTGATTCGGCTACCCATTGGTTTGTTCCCTTGGTATGCCATCGCTGCAAATCCTTTCCATTGAACAGACTTACCGGTTTGCCCCATTTCGGTTCTTCCTGTCGTGTTAATGAAGGTGCACGCAGTCCGACCCAATTGTATTTTTTCCCATTGGGCATTTGCATGCTGCCGGTCAGGCTATCGCCCTGCAGACTGCCTTCCACCACCAGGTCATTGTCTTCTTTTTCCCATTGCGGCGGAATTGAAAAATTGAATTTGTTGCCGCTGGCATTTACCTTCGAGACGGGTCGGGCACTTCCGCCTCCGCCTACAAACCGGCCCACGAGCCTGTTTAGTCCGGAATGACGAATCTCCAGCCAGGAAGGGAATTCTCCATTTGCTGTTTTCACGGTGATATCCCAACGGCCTTCAAAAGGAGATCTTACTATTTCCTGCGCCCTGGCGGCGCCGTTTGCCGATAACAGTAAAATGCCGGATAGGATGGCAGGGAGGCAAAACAGTTTGGATCGGCGCTTGCTGATTTTTTTCATATTACTTGCTTTAGCGAATCTTCAGCAAACATAAGCCGGAGACCGGCAATTAAAAAAATTATTCGGGCCTCTCCTGGCGGCTCGTAATTTCCTTATTGCTGGGAATGTTTCCTTTTTGCGTAATCTATTTTCCCGATTTCGTGTAACGGCTTTTATCCCTGCCGATACTTTTACATCATCAAATTCTTTCTGCTCCCGCACGTACACTGTGCTTAACGCTTCTGTTGGATACGATGCAAAGAAATACAGCATTGCCGTTAAAGTGGACAACCTTAACAACGAACATTACTGGCAGGGTTTACAACCTATAACCCGCAGATGCTGCGACAGTTTGTGGCAAGCGTTTCCTACAAGTTTTGATATAGCAGATCAGGAAACCGATTGCTTCAACCCGGCACGAAGCTCTTTTGCTGCCGCGACCATTTCTTCAAGTGCCTTTTTTGTTTCGGGCCATTGCCTGGTTTTCAGTCCGCAATCCGGATTTACCCAAAGCTGTTCCGCCGGTATAACTGATTTTGCCTTTTCCATCAATGCAATCATTTCTTCTTTGGATGGCACCCTGGGCGAATGAATATCATATACTCCCGGGCCGATTTCATTGGGATATCTGAACCGTGCAAAAGCATCCAATAACTCCATCTGGGAACGGGAGCATTCGATGGTGATAACATCGGCGTCCATATCGGCTATCTCCTGAATGATATCGTTGAACTCGGAATAGCACATGTGGGTATGTATCTGGGTTTCATCCTTTACTCCGCTGGAAGATATCCGGAAAGCTGTTACGGCCCAGTTGAGGTATTTCTTCCAGTTTTCCTTGCGGAGCGGAAGCCCTTCGCGGATAGCCGGCTCATCGATCTGGATGATCCTGATTCCTGATTTCTCCAGGTCTGACACTTCATCGCGGATAGCCAGCGCGATCTGGGTGCAGGTTTCGCTTCTCGGCTGATCGTTGCGCACAAATGACCATTGCAAAATGGTCACAGGGCCTGTCAGCATGCCCTTCACCCATTTTGAGGTCAGTCCCTGCGCAAATGAAGACCATTTTACAGTCATGGGCGCCGGCCGGTAAACATCACCATAAATAATCGGCGGTTTAACGCAGCGGCTGCCATAGCTTTGAACCCAGCCATTTGAAGTAAACGCGAAACCGGCCAACTGTTCTCCGAAATATTCAACCATATCATTGCGTTCAAACTCTCCGTGCACCAGCACATCAAGTCCTGATTCCTCCTGCCAGCGGATCGCTCTTTCGGTCTCTTTTTCAATCAGCTCTTCATATTGCTGCAAATTGAGCTCGCCTTTTTTTAGCCGGGCTCTTATGCTGCGCACTTCGGCCGTTTGCGGAAACGAACCGATTGTGGTGGTAGGAAATAGCGGCAGGTGAAGCGCCTGATGCTGTTTTATTTTTCTGATTGAAAAATCATTCAGTCGCCGGGTATATTGCTCAGTGATCCCGGCAACCCTTTCTTTTACCTGCCTGTTGTGAATAAGCGGGGAATTTTTCCGGCTTAAATTGTCTTCTATATTTTCCTGCAATTGCTTGCCGGCTGATGAAGCGTTTTCGCCGGCGGCCAATTGTTTCAGCGTCACTACCTCTGCTATTTTTTGTTTAGCAAAGGCAAGCCAGTGCTTTATTTCCGGCCGCAATGTA
>CAYYZJ010000909.1:0-1758 GCA_964475615.1 uncultured Flavitalea sp.
CAGGGCAGTATCCCTGTCGGGCGGAAGCATGCGCGCCGCATAGTCCATGCGCGTTTTTACCAGCAGCCGGTAATAATTCAGGTTATCATCCTTCACCTTGTCGATATCGGCGATGGTTATTTTCTTTTTAACGATATTATCGAGAAAAGGAAAATAAAGCTGGCCGCTTTTGCTGTTGGCCATCCGGGCAACGGTGCTGACCAGGGAATCCTGGCTGTTGCGGATCCTTGAGGCCAGCGCCGTATTGGCTGCGGCATAATCATACAATTGCCTGATGTTGCGGTGGCCGCCCTGGATGATGAGGCTGTCGGCAAAAGGCAGGTCGGGATTGGCGCTGAGCACGCTGAATATCTCATCGGGATGGAGCTCGCAATACTTGCGCAGCAGCACGGCCCGCGAGGGTTTTACGCCGGGGTTTTCGGAAGGCAGCAAAAAACATTCCACCAGTATCTTGCCTATGCCGTAACTGTTTTCCTCGATAACCGGCTCTATGCTCAGGTTGCTCTCGTCGAGCTTCATGGCTTTTTTGAAAGCGGCCACCAGTCCGGGGGCCAGGGAAGGAGGGAAATCTCTTTTCCGGCAATTATTATTATACCCCTTGAGCATGGATTCCAGCGAGCGGAGGTATTTGATCTTGGCCTGTCCGCCCAGTACGGAATCCGTTTCGATCTCTTCCTGAAGTTCATCCACCTGCCTGATCAGGGCATCGGCTATTTGCCCGTTGATATTTTCATCCTTCGATAAACGGATGCTGTCGTCGGCCTTTCCATCCAGCGCCAGCAGGCGCTTCTGCTCCTTGTCTATATTATCATGCCATAACATTCTTCCCTGCTGCACCTTGAATGGATAGGTGCTGGACTGGGCATGCACAGCCTTATTCATGATCAGTAACAGCAGGATGGCAACCGGGAGTAGAATCCTTTTCATTAATTCATTGTTTTTTGATAGGCCGGATCAGATGGGCTCATACAAAAATACAGCCATTTAACGCTGAAAATCACAAAACTGTATCTTAATCTCTGATCCTAAACCAAATGCCGGTTTTTGGCACCGAACTATTTGCCCAAATAACCGTATTATTTCTATATTAAAAAATTGTAAACTTAGGCATGGCGGCAAGCCCCAGGCTTTATTTCGATTAGGTTTGCGTAAATTTTTTGTTAATGGAATCCAAAAGCAAGAAAATTTTAATTGCCGATGACGAGCCCGATATCCTGGAAGTCATTCAATATAACCTGGTTAAGGAAGGATACCAGGTGGTGACCGCCAGGGATGGGGATGATGCGATAGGCAAGGCCAAATCGGCCCACCCCGACCTTATCATACTGGATATCATGATGCCAAAAAAAAATGGCGTTGAAGTATGCGAGATACTCCGGTCGCAACCTTCTTTTAAAGATACCCTCATCATTTTCCTGACGGCCCTGAACGATGAAAGCTCCCATGTCAAAGGCCTTGAAACCGGCGCCGACGACTATGTGAACAAACCCGTGAGCCCGAAAGTATTGCTCAGCCGGGTCAATGCCCTGTTCCGGAGGGTGCATAAGGAGCCGGCCGAAAAAATGCTGAAAATAGAGAACCTGGCCATCGACCCCGATAAATTTGAAGTAACGGTAGATGAAAAGGATATCGTACTGGCCAAAAAGGAATTCGAGCTGCTTTACCTGCTGGCCTCCAGGCCGGGAAGGGTTTTCCTCCGTAACGAGATCCTGAACCAGGTCTGGGGCAATGATGTGATCGTGGGCGACCGCACCATCG
>CAYYZJ010000910.1:0-3238 GCA_964475615.1 uncultured Flavitalea sp.
TTTGCCGATATTGCCGCCGATGATGATCGAATGATTATTTGAAGCGGCCCTCCATTTTCTCAGTCTTGCAGCAACGGCCTTTACGCCGTCATTATTAAAGCCCATCCTGTTGATCAGCGCCTGGTCTTTTTGCAGGCGGAACAGCCTGGGTTTTTCATTGCCCGGCTGCGGCTGCGGCGTTACGGTCCCGATCTCGATAAATCCAAAACCCAGCGCTTCGAGCTCCGTAAGCCAGCGCCCGTTCTTGTCGAAGCCTGCGCCGAGGCCCACCGGATTTTTAAATGTCAATCCCCATAATTCTTTTTTCAATGACGGATCACGAACACCAAACTGCGAGCCGATCAGCTTCCTGATAAAACCGATCCTGCAAACCAGTTGCAATGCGCTCATGGCAAAATGATGGACAGTTTCGGCAGGAAAGAGAAACAGCAGATTGCGCAGCAATGGATACATGATTCTGCGAAGATAAGCCGGGGAGCGTGAAGTCGGAGGTCTGAAGTCGGAAGTCGGAAGGAAATGGGAGGGCTGATCTATTTTTTGGGTTGCGGGGTTTGGCCAGAATAATTTATCTTTGGTATATATAAAAGTTGCATAAACAACTTTAAAGGATTTTCCGACATCAGACTTCAGACCTCTGACCTCGGGCTTCCGATCTCAAAACTCATCCCATGCAGGAAGCATACATCATTGCAGGATATCGCACAGCAGTAGGCAAGGCCAAGCGCGGGGGATTTCGTTTTTACCGTCCCGACGATCTTGCTGTTGATCTTATCAAAGGATTACTGGCTTCGGTTCCGCAGCTCGATCCCAGGCAGGTCGACGATGTAATTGTAGGCAATGCCGTTCCCGAAGCGGAGCAGGGATTACAGGTAGGCCGCATCATTGCCGCCAGGGCCGTCGGCATCCATGCTGCCGGCGTAACCGTGAACCGTTATTGCGCCAGCGGACTGGAAACGATAGCCATTGCAACGGCCAAGATCCGCACCGGGCAAGCCGAATGCATCATCGCCGGCGGAACAGAAAGCATGAGCCTGGTGCCTACTGCAGGATGGAAGACCGTTCCTGCCTATTCCATTGCATCCGAAGATCCCGATTATTATTTAAGCATGGGCCTCACGGCAGAGGCAGTGGCCAAGGAATTCCAGGTGAGCCGTGAAGACCAGGATGTATTTTCCTATCACTCGCATCAGAAAGCCCTTCATGCCATTACGAACGGCTATTTCAAAAACGGCATACTTCCCATCAATATAGAAGAAACCTATCTCGACGGCAAAGGAAAAAAACAAAAAAGAAATACCGTAGTAGATACCGACGAAGGCCCGAGGGCCGATACCTCGCTGGAAGCCCTGGCCAAATTGAAACCGGTATTTGCCGCAGGCGGTTCGGTAACCGCAGGCAATTCTTCCCAAACCAGCGACGGCGCGGCCTTTGTGATCGTGATGGGAGAAAAGATGATGAATCAGCTCGGGCTAAAACCCATTGCCCGTTTGATAGCCTGCTCCAGCGCAGGGGTGCATCCCCGCGTCATGGGCATCGGCCCGGTGGAAGCAGTTCCCAAAGTATTGAAACAGGCAGGCATGAACCTGGGCCGGATCGACCTGGTTGAGCTGAATGAAGCGTTCGCTTCACAGTCGCTCGCAGTGATCCGGAAGCTGGAGCTGGATCCCGATATCGTGAACATCAACGGAGGCGCCATCGCGCTGGGCCATCCCCTGGGCTGCACGGGCTGCAAGCTGACTATCCAGATCATTCACGACATGAAAAGACTGAATAAAAAATACGGGATCGTAACGGCATGCGTAGGCGGAGGACAGGGAATAGCAGGGATAATAGAAAATATCAATTAGCAAATAGCCGGATTATCCTATATTTGAACGCAGCCACCCAGAGAGCAATCCTTCCCCTAAAACAAAAATCCTTCCCCTAAAACAAATTTTCCCTGCATGATTCGTGTGTTCATTACTGATGATCATGAAGTGTACCTGGAAGGACTGGCTTTGTTGCTTGGCCGTCAAAACAACATCACTGTTACCGGCACTGCACTCTCGGGCAGGCAATTGCTGGAAGCATTGCCCGGTCACGAAGCAGATGTCCTGCTGCTCGATCTGCATTTGCCCGATATGGATGAAGAAGAGCTGCTGATGAAGGTCAGATCAACCCATCCCCATCTCAAGATCATTTACCTCACCCTGATGCGCGGAACACGCTATATCCATAAGCTGAGCAAGTATTCCATACAGGGATATATCCTGAAAAATGCATCCAAACAGGAGCTGCTCGAGGCATTGGAAAAAGTGTATGCAGGAGGCAGCTATTTCAGCAAGGAGATCAATATCGACAACGGGTTAACCGATTTCAGGAGCACCATTACGATCGATGAAAAGAAAGTGGAGGCCATCCTCTCGCGCCGTGAGCTGGAAGTGCTGAAACTGATATGCAAGGAATACAGCAATGCCGAGATCGCCGAAAAACTTTACCTGAGTGTGAGCACAGTGGAAACCCATCGTAAAAACCTGATCGCCAAACTGGGGGTCAATAATACGGTGGGACTGGTGAAGTTTGCGCTGAAGCATAAGCTGATCGACTGATCGCAAATCAGCAATTCATTATACATTGTGAAATTCGCCCTGGCCCTTTTGATTCTGGTAACAGGCTTTGCTGCCTCAGCGCAAAATGATACTGCCCGCCTGCTGAAGCTGTATGCGTACGGAATGAATTTCGATGAGCGTAATGTGGATTCCATCCGGTATTATGCCGATCTGCTGTCGAGCGAATCCCATAAATCAACCTATCCTTTGGCCAGGCTGCTCTCGCTTCGTTTATACGGCTACTATTATGAAAACAAGAGCGATTATGAAAAGGCCATCGATTTCTATCTCCAAACCCTTGCCGAAGCAAGGAGAGTAAAGGCCATCGAATATGAAGCGGCCGCTTTAACCGACCTGGCTGCCGTTTACACCATCGATCTCAAGCAGCCCGAAAAGGCAAAAGAGGTTTACCTGCAATGCGTTGACCTGAATAAAAAACGCGGCGATGCCCATTCGCTGGTAGCCACCTATACCAATCTGGCAGCCATCTATAACCGGTTGGGCTTATACGACAGCGCATTGATTTTTTTAAAAGAAGGATTGAAGATCGGCAAGCCCATCGAACCCGGTGAAGACCTGTCTTCTCTTTACAACAATTTAGGCAACGCCTACTTTTATAAGAAAAATTACAACGAAGCCCTGGCCTGGTT
>CAYYZJ010000911.1:0-4637 GCA_964475615.1 uncultured Flavitalea sp.
CTCTTTTGGTGCTATTAACTGCTAAACGTTGTTGCTCTGCTGTCATGGGTTAATATTTTCGATTGCAGCATTATGGCAAACAAACGAAATCGGGATTACCGGATTTTTGAGGATTTGGGATCAATGCCCGAACGCCTGCGAGGAAAATCGCAAACCGAACTATCTCTCAAAATCACTAAGTTACTGATTTTTATCGTTTTTGCCTGAATGCAGGCCGGCGTCTTTTCTTGTACCCGGATTTATGACCGGACTTTCGTTTGGGTTGGTATTCGGGCGCAGGGCCAAGTTCATGAGGAACCGGCATTTTTTCAACCGGTTTGCCCAGGAGGGTTTCGATTGCAGCAAAACGGTTCTGCTCTTTTTCCCCGATCAGGGTAATGGCCATGCCGTCTGCTTCTGCTCTTGCCGTTCTTCCGATGCGATGCACATAATCCTCGCCATCGTGCGGAACATCGTAATTGATCACCACATCGATAGTATCGATATCGATGCCGCGGGAAAGGATATCGGTGGCAACGAGTATGGGTATGCGCCGGCTGGCGAATTTGGCCAGCACTTCTTCGCGATAGGCCTGTTCGAGATCGCTGTGCATTTCACCGATCGAAAAACGCGAGCGTTCCAGCTCTCTCGACAATAATTTTACATTATGCTTCCGTCCGCAAAAGATCAGCGCGCTGGTATAGGAAATATTTTTAAGGAGATGCTTTAAAAGCGGCAGCTTCTGTGTTTCATATACAACATAAGCCTGCTGGATGATTTTTTCCGGCGGCTTTGAAATGGCGATGTTGATCTCCACAGGCTGATGCAGGATGGAGCGGGCCAGTTGGCGAATCTTTTCCGGCATGGTTGCCGAGAACAGCAGGGTCTGTCTTTTCTGCGGCAGATAGGAAATGATCTTCCTGATATCATCCTGAAAACCCATATCCAGCATGCGGTCAGCTTCATCGAGCACGAGGAATTGCAGTCCCTTCAGCTTTACATATCCCATATTCAGATGGGCGATCATACGGCCGGGAGTGCAGATCACGATATCTGCGCCGAGCTGAAGCGCTTTTTTTTCAGTAACGAAATTATTGCCGTCATTCCCTCCATACACTGCTATGGAGCTGATATTGGTGAAATAGGAAAGTCCTTCCACATGCTGCGATATCTGGATGGCGAGCTCGCGCGTGGGAACGATAACCAGTGCGCTCACCTGTCCTTCTGCCCGATGCTGCAGCAGCCGGTGGATGATGGGCAAAAGAAAAGCGGCTGTTTTGCCGGTGCCGGTCTGGGCCGAAGCAATAAGGTCTTTACCTGCCAGTATGGGCGGAATTACTTTTTCCTGAACCGGAGTAGCCGTTTCATAACCGGAGGCGGCAATGCCTTCCAGCAGTCCGGCATCGAGTTCAAATTCGCTAAAACGCAAGACAGAAGGGTATTATGAGCCGCAAAGGTAATGGAATTTCCGGTTAACAGTTTACAGTTTCCGGTTTATAGTTTCGGGTTTATAGTTTTCGGTTTACAGTTGACGGTCGAAAATCATAATGAAATCCGGTCATAACGAACTGTAAACTGTAAACCGGAAACGGTAAACTACTCGTATCTCAATGCTTCAATCGGATCGAGCCGGGACGCTTTTTGGGCCGGATAATAACCAAAGAACACCCCGGTTATAGCGCAAACGAAAAAGGAAAGTATGATGGATGAATTGGATACCAGCGTGGGCCACGACAGGAAGGTGGTCACCAGCTTGGATGCCGTAATGCCCAGGGCTACACCGATCAACCCTCCGGTAATGCTGATCAGTATGGCTTCGATCAGGAATTGAAAGAGGATATCGATGCCTCTTGCACCGATGGACATACGAAGGCCGATCTCCCTGGTTCGTTCGGTAACCGATACATACATGATGTTCATGATGCCTATCCCGCCTACGATCAGCGAAATGCCTGCTATGGCCGTGAGCAGCACGGTAAGCAACTGGCTGGTGGAGCTGAATGTATTGATCAGCTCTTCCTGCGTTCTTACGGCAAAATCATCTTCATCGGTAGCCTTGAGGCGATGGCTGGTGCGCAGGATATCGGTGATTTCGGAAACAGCGGCCTGCGTGCTGTTCTCATCGCTTGCAGAAGCATAGATATTCTGAAAATAAATGGTGGCCAGGATTCTTTTCTGTACGGTGGTATAAGGGGCCAGGATGATATCATCCTGATCCTGGCCGAAAGCATTTTCTCCTTTTGCATTCAGCACGCCGATCACCGTGAAAGGGATTTTATTGAAGCGGATGATCTTACCTATGGGATCTTCGCCTGTACCGAAAATATTGTTGACAACAGTTTGTCCGAGCAGGCAAACCTTGGCGGCAGTGGTTACATCGGAAGCAGAAAAAATATTGCCTTCTTTCAAAGTCCACTGGCGGATATCGAGGTATTCGGGACTTACTCCCTGCATGCTGGTAGGCCAGTTGAGCGCTCCGTTAATCACCTGCCCGCGGGTGGAAGCTGCAGGCGAAATGTCTTTCAGATGCTGGGCCTTGTTCTGCAATGCCTTTACATCGTCGATGGTAAGCGTTTGCACGCTTGAAAAATCCAGCCGCGCTCCTGCCGCCACATTGCTGTTGGGGCGAATGGTGATCATATTCGATCCCATGCTCGACAACTGATCCTGTATGCTTTTTTTCGATCCCTGCCCGATGGCTACCATGGCAATCACTGCAGCCACGCCAATAATGATGCCCAGCATGGTAAGAAAGGCACGCAGCTTGTTCCGCTGTAAGGCCTTCAATGCGATCCGTATGAGATTAAACACGTTCATGACAATACAATTTAATCTTTTTTAATAATCCTCCGAAACCGGCAATGAGGCCAATACTTCTTTGGCTGATCTGCTGTTTTCATTTTTACTGTCTTTAAGCACTTTCCCGTCTTTCAGCATAATGGTACGGCTGCTGAAGGAAGCGATATCGGGTTCATGCGTTACAAATACAATGGTTTTTCCCTGTTGTTGGTTCAATTCCTGTACCAGCGCCATGATCTCATAAGAGGTGCGGGAATCGAGATTACCTGTTGCCTCATCGGCCAGGATCATCACCGGTTCATTCACTAATGCCCTGGCGATGGCCACGCGCTGCTGCTGGCCGCCCGACAACTGGCTGGGCGTATGATCCAGCCTGTCGGCAAGCCGTACTGCTTCCAATGCATACATAGCTTTCTCTCTACGCTCCTTTGAAGAAAGCGCTGCATTATATAAAAGCGGGAGCTCTACATTTTCCAATGCAGAAGTCCGGGGCAGCAGGTTGTATGCCTGGAAAACAAAGCCGATCTTGTTATTGCGCAGCCGGGCCAGTTCATTTCTCGAGAGTTTTTCGACATTCACGCCATCCAGCAGGTAATCTCCTTCTGTCGGTTTATCGAGGCATCCCAGGATGTTCAGCAAGGTCGTCTTCCCGGAACCGCTGCTTCCCATGATGGTGACGAATTCTCCGGCCATAACATCAAAGCTGATGCCTTTCAGGGCGCGCACGATTTCTGTTCCCATCCTGAACTCGCGTTTGATATTTTTTATCTCGAGGATCTTCTTGTCCATTTTGCCTGTTTTCAGGTTACCGTCTTCTGTTGCCTCCGGGCCGCTGCGGCATGAAGGGACTTCGCTGGGCGCCGCTGCTGCCGGTTCCTGCTGTGCTTGATGTTTGCTCTACGCCGGTTACAACCTCATCGTCCGGCGAAAGGCCGCTGAGCACCTGCACATGTGTATCGTCATTCAATCCCATCCTGATCCTTTTCTGCAGCAGGGTATCGTTTTGCTTTACCCATACATAGGATATCTGCTTTGCCTTTATCCTCGAGCTGTCTGTTTTCCTTTTGCCGGTGCTGTCGTGAATATGGGAAGCCTGTTCCGGATTGGGATGCAGGCTGCTCCGCCTGGTTGTATCGCGGAACATCATCTGTATCCTGAACTGTTTGGATAAAGAAGAATCCGGTTTGAATTTGATGGCTTTTGCAGAAATGAGCAGGGCATTGTTTTGTTCGGCTGTATATACGATGATATTTGCGGTCATTCCCGGTTTCAGTTTCATATTGTCATTCGGCGCATTGATGATCGTCGTATAGGTGACCACGTTAGCCGAAACGGTAGGCTCCAGCCTGATCTCCTGTACCGTTCCCTGGAACACATCGTCGGGATAGGCATCAACGGTAAAGGTTACCCGCTGTCCTGTCGTTACATTGCCGATATCAGCTTCATCCACCGCAGCGCGCACCTGCATTTTGGTGATGTCTTTGGCTATGATGAAAAGCGTAGGCGTATTGAAGCTGGCGGCAACGGTCTGGCCTATGCTCACGTTGCGCGTAAGCACCACGCCGTTGGTAGGTGAATAGATATTGCAATAGGACAGGTTTTTTTCTGCGGCCTGCAACTGCGCCGTAACGCTTTGCACATTGGCCTTGGCGGTATTGTATTGATACAATGCCGTTTCATAATCCTGCTTGCTGATAGCCCCTGTTTTGAACAGCGTGCTTTGCCTTTCATAAACGCTTTGCTGATATACCAACTGGCTTTTTGCCACATCCAGGTTGGCTTTATATTGATTGACCTGGGCCTGCAGCAGCGATTTGTCGAGCTCCGCGATCAACTGTCCCTGCTTTACGGTTGAATTG
>CAYYZJ010000912.1:0-7247 GCA_964475615.1 uncultured Flavitalea sp.
ATTTAACAAAGTGAGCCTGGAAGCGCTGAGCTTTGTGAAAAAGCACAATGCGTTCATCACCCTCGGCATCAAGCCCACGCATCCCAATACAGGTTACGGATATATTCAGCGGGAGCAGCATTCCGTGTCGGACAATGTATATAAAGTAAAAACCTTTACGGAAAAGCCCAATCTGGAGCTGGCCAAGACCTTTCTTTCCAGCGGCGATTTTTTATGGAACGCCGGCATCTTCGTATGGCAGGTAAAGAACGTTATCAAAGCTTTTGAAAAATACCTGCCGGAGATGTATGATGTGTTTGTGGCGGAAAAAGAATCTTTCAATACCCCTGCGGAGAAAAAAGCGCTGGAGCATATCTATCCGTTGTGCACGAATATCTCCATCGATTTCGGCATCATGGAAAAAGCCGATAATGTATACGTGATCCCCGCCTCTTTCGGCTGGAGCGACCTGGGAACCTGGAACAGCGCCTATGACAACCTGGAAAAGGATTACCTGGGCAATGCCGTTGCCGGAAAAAACGTAATGGTGATAGATGCCAACAAGTGCATGGTGCATGCTTCCGACAGCAAGCTGCTGGTACTGCAGGGTCTCGATGATTTTATTATCGTGGATACGGAAGATGTACTGCTGATCTGCAAAAAAGACAAAGAACAGGAGATCAAGGAATATGTGGCGGAAGTGAAAAGAAATATCGGAGATCAGTATCTTTGAGGCAAGCTTATGTCCCCCTATCCGCTTAATAACATCCTGTTTTTAGACATCGAAACCGTTCCCCAATACCCGGATTACGATGCGCTTTCATCTGAATGGAAGGAACTGTGGACTAAGAAATCGGCCTATCTCATCAAAGACAAGCCTGCAGATACTCCGGCAACCGTATACAATTACGCAGGCATCTATGCCGAGTTCGGCAGGATCGTCTGTATCAGTTGCGGCATTATTTCACTCGGCAGGGAAGAAAAAAGAATGCTGCTGAAATCTTTTTATGGTGATGATGAAAAGACAGTGTTGCAGCAATTCTGCGATACGCTCAGCAAATGGGGAACCGGCAATAACAAATACCTCTGCGCGCATAACGGCAAAGAGTTCGATTTTCCCTATCTCTGCCGAAGGCTGATCATCCACGGCTGCTGCGTTCCTGCCATACTCGATATCGGCGGAAAAAAACGATGGGAGATCCAGCACCTCGACACCATGGAGCTCTGGAAATTCGGCGACTATAAAAGCTACACCTCCCTGAACCTGCTGGCCCATACCCTGGGCATTCCCACGCCGAAAGACGATATCGACGGCAGCATGGTGAACGATATTTACTGGCGGGAGCACGATCTGCAGCGCATCGTCAATTACTGCCAGAAAGATGTGGTTACCGTTGCCCAGATCTACCTGCGCCTGCATGGCGAAACCCTGATCCAGCCGGAAAATATCGACATCAAAGAATAATATATGGAACGCATTAATTTTTCATCGGGGGCCAAATGGGAATCCATTGTGGGTTATAGCCGTGCCGTTAAAATCGGCAGTCTCATCGAAGTATCCGGCACCGTTGCAGTAGATGAAAATAATGAGCTGGTAGGGAAAGATAACGCCTATATACAAACGAAATTCATCATCCAGAAAATAGAAAAAGTGCTGAAGCAGGCCGGCGCCTCGCTTAAAGATGTAGTGCGCACCAGAATGTTCGTTACCGATATGTCGAGGGCAGAAGAATACCAGAAGGCTCACGGCGAATTTTTTTCGGATATCCGGCCTTGTGCATCGTTAATAGAAGTGAAGGGATTGATCGGCCCGGAGTATCTGATAGAGATAGAAGCGACAGCAGTGTCTGAACCGGGATTTTAAGCGATTTAACTGATTGTACTGAGGTAATTATCTAATCAGGCAAATCAGAAAAATCGCTTAAAATCCCGGTTCAGACGGCAACGTATACTTCCTCCCCGCATTCACCCTTTTCAGATAAGCCATCAGCGGAGCAAAATAATCCACCATTGGCCTGGCGCTCATTTCGCTATGGATGGATTCCTGCAAATGCTTTCTCCAATCTACACTGGCCCCGGTTTTCATCACTTTCTTTAAAAAATCGCCGATGCCTTTATTGCCCCAGTAATTGGTGGCATGCGGATCCTGCCTGAGGATGCTGTCGGCAATGAATTGATGGAACTGGAAGAGCAGGGCATTGGCAATGGCATAATCATAATACTGCGCGGGATCGTCGTTGATATGCGTTTTTGTGGCGGCATCGCAATATTCTTCCCCGCGATTGGAAGGCGGAACAATGCCCTGGTATTTTTTCACCAGCTCCCACCAGGTTTTGTTGTACTGATCTTCCGGGAGCTTCTTTGCGTAGAGATCATATTCAAATTCCGTCATCACGCCGCTGGCCCAGGGCATGAGTACGATATTCTCAAGTGCTTCTTTCAATAACTTCAACGTGTCATCGGTCGGCAATCCTTTTTTGATCAGCCCCAGGTTCTCGAGAAAGGGCTTTTGCAGCGAAGCCAGTCCCATCATGCTCCCGAAGGCTTCGTGATAACCGCGGTTGGCGCCGTTGCGCAATATCGGCGGCACATCGGGATTGGAATAGGAAAGAAAATAATAGATATGCCCGAACTCATGCAAAACAGTGCTCCAGTACTCCGTATTGGGTGTGATGCTTTGCAGGGAACGCACATCATGATCGAGATCGATATGCCAGGCAGAAGCATGATTGTTCTTGGTGAACGGAGAATCGGCCGGAACAGGATAAAGACTGCTGTTCTGCCAGAAAGAAACAGGCAGCGAATCGAAGCCGATGCTTTCATAAAACCGCTCGCTCTCCCTGGCCATCCATTCAGGGCCATGCATTTTTAAAACGGAATCGATATCCAGTCCTTTTACCCTTACCAGCGCTGACCAATCCTGTCCCCAGCGGTTGGGCAACCAGTGAGCCGGAATATAATCCGGAACCGGCTTTTTATATCTCGAAGCCAGCTCATACCGCGCCCAGGTGTGCAGCTCGCGATAAAGCGGCCATACCTCCCTGATGAATTGCCGGTTGAGCTGCATCATCTCCCCTTCACTCATTCCGTATTCGGCAACATTATAATCGAAGAAATCTTTATATCCGAGCGGCGTTACACTGGCATTGCGCAGTTGCTGCAAACTGTCCAGCCCTGCTTTCAATCCCTTTCCCACCTGCTTGCTGGCTTCCCAGGCTTTCAGCCGTTTGCCGAGGTCCGAAGCGGTTTGCAGGATATTGTCTATATCGCCGGTGGTAACGGGCTTGCCGTCGATACTGTATTTAAAACCGAACAGGTTGGCCACCTGCTTATTGGTGGCCCGTATGCGGCGGTCTACGATATCGCCGGCTATGGCCGGATTATTGCCGGCATTGAAGAGCACTACTTCAAACTGCCTGGCCTGCAGGGAACTGAGCTGGTCTTTAATGGCCAGGTATTTTTTTGCAGAATCGATATTCGCCACGCTTCCGGTAAATTTCGCGAGCGCCTTGTCTGCTTCGTCGGCAATGTGCTGCGAAAGCGTATCGCCTTTTACAATACGCGTGTTCAGCTTCCATTGTGCCAACTGGTCGGCATTGGTTAACTGCTGATAGGTCTTATTGTATCCGGTGAGAAAGGCCTGGGCCTGTTCCTGTATCGGGGAAGATTTTTTTTGCGCTGTATTACAGGCAAGCATAACCGCAGTTGCAGAAATAAGGACCAGGAGTGAAAATCGCATGACAGGTTGTTTGGGTGCTTAAAGATAGCGGACATTTGGTAATTTTACCTGCTTTAAAAATTTCAGTCATTGCAGATCAAGTCCAAACTTCCCCAAGTCGGCACTACCATATTCACGGTGATGAGCTCGATGGCTGCCGAGCTGAAGGCCATCAATCTCGGTCAGGGCTTTCCTGATTTTCCTATGGATGAAGAACTGGTGTCCCTGGTTCATGAAGCCATGCAAAAAGGCTTCAATCAATATGCGCCCATGCAGGGCTATCTTCCCCTGCGCGAAGCCATCGCCGAAAAGATCGAGTTCCTGTACAGCAATACCATCGATCCCAATGAACAGATCACGATAACGCCTGGCGGCACTTATGCCATTTATACTGCACTGACAGCCGTATTGCAACCCGGCGACGAAGTGATCGTTTTTGAACCGGGTTATGACAGCTATATTCCGAATGTGGAGATCAACGGAGCTGTTCCGGTGCTGATCGGTCTGCAGTTTCCCGATTATCGCATCAACTGGAACGAGGTTCGCCGCAGGATAACGCCGCGCACCAGGATGATCATGCTCAACAGCCCACACAATCCTACCGGTGCAGTGCTGCAAAAAGAAGATATCGAAGCGTTGCGGTCTATTGTAACAGGAAGCCGCATCTTCATTCTTTCCGATGAAGTGTATGAGCATCTCATATTCGACGATATTGCGCATCAATCCATGCTGCGTTATCCCGACCTGATGGAAAGAAGCTTTGTTTGTTTTTCCTTCGGCAAGATCTATCATTGCACGGGATGGAAGCTCGGTTACTGCGTTTCTTCTGCCGCGCTCATGAAGGAGTTCAGGAAAATGCATCAGTTCAACTGCTTCAGTTGCCATACGCCTTCGCAGGTAGCCCTGTCGCGCTTTCTGCTTAAAAAAGATTCCTATCTCCTGCTTGGAAAAATGATGCAGGAAAAAAGGGATTATTTTCAGGGGTTGATGGGCGCCACCCGTTTCAGCGCACTGACCAGCCACGGCAGCTATTTCCAGATATACCGTTACGATCGCATCAGCGATGAAGCGGATACTGATTTTGCCATTCGCATCACCAAAGCGCATGGCGTGGCGGCCATTCCTGTATCTGTATTTTATAAATCGGGAAAGGACGACAAGGTGCTTCGCTTCTGCTTTGCCAAGAAAAAGGAAACGCTGGAAGCAGCAGTGGAAAGGCTGAAGAAGGTATGATCCTTACGCCAGACTTACCGCTTTTTCATTCTTCTCACTGGGGATCCTCCTCTTGCTCTTGAGGTATTTATTATGGATGATTTCTGCCAGCGGCTTTTCATACACCTTGCTTTCTACCCAGGAAATGATATCGAGATAAGCGAATGATCTCGTCTCGAACCGGTTCCCTTCGAGATGCTTGATGGTATGCAGGAATTTTTCGAGCTCCGGCTTCAGTTTTCGCGGAGAGATGTCGAATGATTTTTTCAGGAATTTGAACATCTCTTCTTCTACTGTGGTCAGGTTTTTCATCCTGGCCATAAAGCGATACACCGATTTCGTAAGCGATTCCATCAACCCGTAATTGCCCAGCTCATAATGCGCCATCAGGTGCATCAGGCGGGCATAGCATTGCAGGTCATAGCGCAGATCAACATGGTCGTTGATGATGCGTTGCAGGTAGTCGATCGAAGTGGCATAATCGCCGCTGCCGAAATAGAGGCTCGCAAATTTATAATTGAACACGAGGATGCGGTGCGGATCCACATACAGCTCGTATTCTTTCAACTGCTTGTCGATCTCCGGAACCAGTGCCAGCCCCTCGGAAAAAGTTCCCCGCATCAGATGCCAGTTGATCTTCGCTCCGTTGATATAAATAAAAGTATGGATGCGGAAATTATCGTGGCGCTTGGCTACCGGCGTTCCGGCAAATGCCTCGAACTGCTTCAGTACGATGTTGAATTTTTCAAAATGCCGCAGGTCGAACAGCGCATTGAGCACCGTATGCATGCCCTTCACATAGTGCCCTGTCTCTACTTCCATCATCAGCGGTTCGGCATCGAACAGGTCTATCCATTTCTGGCTGTAGCGGTAGTACATCAGGAAATCCTGCCTGATGAAGGCGTACCAGCAATAGCTTTGATAGAGATACAGCTTCTCATAAAAATCGGTAAGCTTTTCCGCATTCGGCGGAATGTTGTTTTTGAAAAAAGCCTTCACGCCTTCCTCATCCTGCTCATTACGGGCATGGCCGTTCTGCACATACCACCTGTACAGCAGCAGGGCCAGGTTGGAAAGCCTGGTCACCCTGTCGATATGGTCGCTGATCTCCAGGGCTTCTTCGGTGAGCTGCTTGGTTCTTTCGAGTGAGCTGCGGGTGATGTGCAGGGTCTCGATCTTTTTTTCGAGCGAAATAAGCTGGGCCAGGAAATTGAACTTGTTATTGGCCTTGGCCAGCTCCTTGGCTTTTTCCAATATCTTCAGGGCCTGTGGTTTCAGGCCCTTATTATAGAGCAGGCGGGCATTGTCCATGTGCTCGCTCAACTGGAGGTCGGTGTTTTCGGTGGTCTTCAGCAGGCGAAGGCTGGCCAGCAACTGCTTATACAAGTGTGCCTTGAGGTTGGCAAGCTGGGTCTTGGTGACCGGCAGCTTTTTGAGCAGCAGCTTTTCGTCGTATTCCTCAAGCTTGTCCAGCGCATCGAATAACTGCACTATTTTCAGGTCTTCCTTAGCCGAACTTCTTTTTATATAGAGCTTAAAATGTCTTTTTTCCGACTTCTCCAGAGAACGCACCAGTTGAAATAAAATATCCACAGATCGGTTGGCCATCATACATAAATTTTACTGAAACTCAATGCTGGCAAGGGTTTTAAGAATAAGGTTTCCCTTTTGGCATAATGAAAACTCCTATAAGATGATTTGAACGGTACGGTAACTCATCCTATTTTTGTTTCAGCAAATGAGCAAATTGAATATAGCAGGCAATCGTTAGGCAAGAATCAGTAGAGGCCGAAGAATACAGCGAGGATCGTTATATTTCAATACAAAAGCAGAATTCTACCTTTTTTTCATATGGCAAGCAATCGTTAGAGGTCAGCTGTTTCTACAGAGGGCCTTATTTTTTTTCTTGACCCAACGCAAGGTACAACAGATCAGCCAATTCCACTAATTTTTTTGAATCTTTTTATTTATTTAGCTGGCAGCCAGCCTCTTCTGAACCGGTCTATTTTCTTTACTTTGCAAAAATTATTTGAAATGAGCGCTATCGATACGGTTGTTTTCGACCTGGGCGGGGTGTTGATAGACTGGAATCCCGATTATGTTTACCGTCATATCTTCCCCGATCCCCGGGAAAGGAAATGGTTCTATGAAAATATCTGCACTTCCGAATGGAATGAAGAGCAGGATGCCGGCCGCACCCTTCATGAAGCCACCGAGCTGCTGGTGAGCCGCTTTCCCGGCCATGAGGCCAATATCAGGGCCTATTATGGAAGATGGGAGGAGATGCTGGGCGGCCCTATACCCGGCACGCTGGAAATATTCCGCCATCTTAAATTCA
>CAYYZJ010000913.1:0-3936 GCA_964475615.1 uncultured Flavitalea sp.
AGGGGCGGCACTTCATTGAGCCCTTCGCCGATGGGCCTCAGCGGGCTGGGATATAACGGCCATGTATTCTGGGATGCCGACCTCTGGATGTTCCCGGCATTGCTGGTACTGCATCCCGAAATTGCCAAATCGTTTGTTGAATACCGTTATGAAAGATTGGAAGCCGCCAGGCGCAATGCATTCTCGCATGGATACAAAGGCGCCATGTTCCCCTGGGAAAGCGCGGCCAGCGGAGTAGAGGAAACACCGGTATGGGCATTGAGCGGGCCGTTCGAGCATCATATCACGGCCTGCGTGGGACTGGCCGCCTGGAATTATTATTGCGTAACGCAGGACAAGAACTGGCTTAAAGAAAAAGGATGGCCTATCTTATCGGCCACGGCAGATTTCTGGGCATCGCGCGTGGAAAGGAATGGCCCGGGTCATTATGATATTAAAAATGTGGTGGCCGCCGATGAATGGGCCGAGAATGTGGACAATAATGCATTCACCAATGCAGCCGCCAAAGCCGTGCTGCAGCATGCCACAGAAGCTGCGCGACTGCTGGGCCTGGTTCCCGATCCCGACTGGATGAATGTGGCCGTTAATATTCCCATCCTGTCCTTCCCCGATGGCGTCACTAAAGAGTATGGATCCTACCATGGCGAAGGCATCAAGCAGGCCGATGTGAATTTGCTGGCTTATCCGCTGAAAGAGATCACCGATCCTGCCCAGGTCAAAAAAGACCTGCAATATTATGAAACCAGGGTGCCCAATGAAGGAACGCCCGCCATGACGCAGGCCATATTTGCCTTATTGTATTCCCGCTTTGGCGATGGCGACAAAGCCTATCATTTTTTCAAGGATGCCTATACGCCCAATCTCAATCCGCCTTTCAGGGTGATCGCTGAAACCAAGGGCGGCACCAATCCTTATTTTGCCACCGGCGCCGGCGGGATCATCCAGTGCCTGCTGATGGGTTTCGGGGGACTGGACATTACTTCCAAAGGCATCGTGCAGGTCAAATCAACACTGCCCTCAAACTGGAAAAAGCTGACCATTACCGGAGTTGGGCCCGACAAGAAAAATTATGCCGTTAAATAAATTTTGTTAACTTAGCCTTCCGGTGAAAAAAACTGCTGCGATATTACTGCTTGCTATCCTGCTTTTCAACTGGTGCGGGTATCGATTGCTGACAGCCTATATGGAAAGTAAGGCCGATGCCCGGTTCATCGCTCAATTGGATAATAACAATTACGATGAATCCGATCTCATCTCCATAAAGGTTCCTGCAGCACATCTCTCCTATTATACCAATTCAAAAGAATTTGAGCGCGTAGACGGCCAGGTGGAAATTGCCGGCATCAAATACAATTATGTAAAGCGCCGCTTTGTCAACGATTCGCTGGAGCTGCTTTGCATTCCCAATCATACTGCCACTCAATTGCAATCGGCCAGGGATGAATTTTTCAAGCTTGTGAACGACCTGCAGCATACCGGCCAGTCGAAGAAATCGGATTCGCATCCTTCTCCAAAAAGTCCTTCCATCGATTATTATACCGTCAATGATTCATTCCAGATGAGCGCACTCTGTTTTACGCTCGTCAACAGATCATCCGGTTATTCCGCTTCACTTGCTTCTTCCCATGCCTCCACGGCAGAACAGCCTCCCGAGCATTGCTAATATTTCGTTCTGTTGTTTTGTGTACAGCTCTTTCGAGTAAAGGGCAGATGTTTATTTAACCGGCATATAATAATGAAGAAATTATTGGTTGTTGCTCTTGTGGCATCAGGCGTGTTCGCCTGCAATACGAAAAAGGATTATGACGCTATCTTTAAAAATCCGATCCTGTATTGCAAAACGGTTCATCAATTGAATACGGTGGTGATGGGGAATAATTTCAGTCCCATCGTGGCCTCCCGCAATTATACTTATGCGAATGTGGCTGCTTATGAAGTGATAGCAGGCGGCTATCCCGATCAGTATAATTCGCTGGCAGGTCAACTGAAGGGATTGAAATCGGTTCCGGCGCCTGCACCAGGAAAAAAGATCGATGTTGAATTTGCCGCACTGCTGGCTTTTTGCAAGCTGGGCGAATCGGTTACTTTTCCTGCAGGAAGCATGAAGGAATATGTAGACAGTTTAAAGAACCTGGCCTTGGATCATGGCATGCCCGAAGAGGTTTTTAATAATTCGATAGCGTATGCGGACACGGTGGCTTCGGCGATCATGAACTGGAGCAAGCGCGACAATTATCTGCAAACGCGCGGAGCCCCGGAATATACCGTACTGGATTCCCCGGGCCGCTGGGTGCCTACGCCTCCGGCTTATTCGCCCGCTGCGGAGCCGCATTGGATGGAGATCAGGACTATGGTGATGGACAGTGCCAATATGTTCATTCCGCCTCCTCCATACAAATTCGATATGACCAATAAGAACAGTGATTACTATAAAGAGGTAATCGCTATTAAAAATGCCATAGACAGCCTCACTCCCGAACAAGCATTCATTGCCGATTTCTGGGACGACAATCCCTTCAAGCTGAACGTGTCGGGGCACCTGATGTTCGGTACCAAAAAATTTTCGCCCCCAGGCCACTGGATGAGCATTGTAGGCATTGCTGCTGAAAAAGCAAAAGCGGATTTCCCGACAACGGTATGCGCATTTGCCAAAACAGCCATCGCGCTTTTCGATTCTTTCATTCAATGCTGGGACGAAAAATACCGCCACAATACCGTGCGGCCCGAAACCGTGATCAACAAATACCTCGATCCCAACTGGCGCCCTCATCTGCAAACACCGCCGTTCCCGGAATATACCTGCGGGCATTCCACCGGTTCGGCGGCAGCGGCAGAGGCATTGACCAGTGTGTTCGGCGATAATTTTGCTTATACGGATACAACAGAACTCGAATTCGGCATCCCAAGCCGGTCATACAAATCCTTCCGCGATGCGGCCATTGAAAACAACTGGGCCCGCTTTTACGGAGGCATTCATTATCATCATTCCTGCGTTGTTTCCACCGAATACGGCCGCAAGGTCGGCGACCTGGTGGCAACACGCCTGAAAATGAAAAAAACCTGACACCTAACATAGATCATTAAACGCTTTTTGGCGTACAGGCATAAGCTAACCCGCATGCAAAACGCCATATAACCAAACACTGTTTTTTATGAGAAAAGTATTTATTATCATTTTACCTGCATTGTTGCTGTTTACAGCCAAAACCATGGCACAAGGCTGCGTGGCCATCCGCAGCACCGGCGGTGTAAGCACCGTTTGCCAACACGAGCAGGCCAGGGATTCTTCGGGATGGCTGTTCAACATCAATAACCGGTATTACAAATCTTTCCGTCATTTCATTGGAACAGACGAGCAAAAGCAAAGAAAAGAGCAGGGAACACAGGTCATCAACCATGCCTATACTATGGATATTTCCCTGACCCGTTTACTGAATTCAAAATGGTCGATCCTGCTGGATGTTCCCGTCATTTCCAACGCACGGTCATCCTTATACGAACACAGCAACCTGGGCCGGTTCTCCACGCATTCGTTCGGGCTGGGGGATATCCGTTTTGCCGTTTACCGCTGGCTGCTCGATCCGGCAGTGAATCCGCGAGGCAATATACAGGTGGGGCTTGGGCTCAAGCTTCCTACCGGCAATTACAATTACCAGGATTATTTCCATATCACCGACACATCGACCAGGCTGGGGCCGGTAGATCAATCCATTCAGCTCGGAGATGGCGGAACAGGCATTACGCTTGAGCTGAATGCCTTTTATAATTTCACACGCGTTGTAAGCGTGTACGGCAATTTCTATTATCTCAGCAACCCCCGTGAGCAGAACGGTGTTTCCAGTGCACGCGGCGGAACTCCTTCGGCATCTTCAGTCAAGAACGGAAGTGCGATAATGAGCGTTCCCGACCAGTGGATGGTTCGCGCAGGAGCCAATT
>CAYYZJ010000914.1:0-6726 GCA_964475615.1 uncultured Flavitalea sp.
GCAGCAGGCTGTCATAGTCATCAATGGCCGAAAGATAATCCGGCAATCCTTCCTGGTAGGATTTGCCCAGTGCAAACAAAGCGTTCTCCACCGAATCTTTCGATTTCTTCATTTTTTCCGGGGTGAGCGGAAGGTTATCGAGCAGGGATTCGGAACTGATCTCTTTGGGCGCTGCCGCCTGGTTGTCATCTCCATAGATGGTACGCAATTGCCCGGATGGATTGTTGATGCCCGCTTTTTGCCTCGAAGCCAGGGAGGAGAGGAACCAGTTGTCCACATTCTGCCTGCTGCCCCATTTTGATTTGAATTCGTTATATCCTTTCGACTTCAGTGAATTGTTGTTGAAATACCATTCTGCATTGGCATCGCTGTTGAAGAGGTCGGTCGCCTGCGTATTGTTCCGGTTATTAGGGGTTGCAGCGGCTCCTTCTCCCTGGTCTTCCTCTTTTAATCCCTGTTGCCGGCGCAGCATCCTGACCAGTTTTTTTATGTATGCCGTTCTTTCGTTTGCCGGCATGGCGGCTATGCGCTGCAGGCTGTCCTGCCTTTCGATGATATCGAGCTGGGCAACGATCTTATCGAGCGCCTTTTTGCGGTCCGTGAAAGCGGCCATATTGCTGAAGCTGGTATCGTTCAGGTTGAGGCTGTCGTAATAATTTTTGGCGGATTTGTATTTCTTATCTTCAAAGGCAAGATCGCCGAGCTTGAGGAATGCCTTATTCCGTTGCACGCTCCCGGGCTGGCCGTAGGCCACGCTTTTCTGCAGGAAGCTGATGGCGCCGGGTTTGTTCTTTCTTTCCAGCTCCATTTCGGCAGCGGTATAATAAATGATATCGCGGTAGTCCGCATATATTTCCTTATGCGCCATCTTCACCAGCGCATCGATATTCTTGCGGATATAATCCTCGCCTCCGGTTTCCTTGCTGTTCTGCCTGATGGCGCCGAGGCGGGCGTATACGTCCATCACGGGATCGTAGGTATGTTTGATGACCCTTTCATAAAATCCGAGCGCCAGGGCGGGCTTGCCCGAACGTTCATACAGTTGGGCGATCAGGTATTCCCAGCGGGCCTGCTCCAGCTTGCCGGAAGCATTGTCCAGCGCTTTTTCGAGATGCAAGGCCGAACTGTCGTACATCTGTTGTTTATAGAACCACCAGGCCTGCATTTCCTCCAGGTCGTTCAGCAGGCGGGGCGGGAACTGCGGATCGTGCCTGAGGATATCGATGAGCGCGGCGGCCCTTGTAAGCTGGTTGCTGGCAATGAAAGTATGCACCTGCCAGATCAGCGCTTCATTGCGGCTGGGCGGCAGGCTGAAGGTCTTTTTGACGATATTCCTTTTTTCGTTGGTGGATACGATGAATGCATTTCCGCCTTCGTCGGCATTGGCATTGCTGCCGATGGGCTTGTCGTAACCATCCTTTTCCTTAGGCGCAAAAGCATAGTTCATGAACTGGAAAATGATATAGGCCGAATCCAGGTTGTTTTTGAAATAATAGGCTTTGCCCATGAGGATATAGAGATTATCGACCCAGTCATTGCGCAGGTCATGGATGAGGATGGCGCTGTTGCATTTGTCGATCACGGAATCCAGGTCGTTCTTTTGCCGGGAAGTGAGGTCGAGGGTATAGTTGTAAAAGGAGAGCAGTTGGGTGAAATCGTCTTGGTGCTGCGTCTTGGCCCGGTTCAGGATCTCGTTCAGCTTGTTATTGGCATTGAAAAAATAATTGTAATGGGTAACGGTATTCTGAACAAAGCGGCGGGGTATCCTGAATTTGGTTTCTTCGGTCTTTTCATAGCCCAGCTTGCGGTTCTCGTATTTTTCCGGTTTTTTGATATCGTAGGTAATACCGGCCTGCCCGAAACCGTTCAGGTAAAAAAAGGAACAGGAAATAAGAAAGATGATGGCGGTTTTCACGCGTCCTTTTGCGTTTGCTGCGCAAACTAAACTGTTAATAACTGATTTTCAAGAAAATTATTTCAAAAATCGCGCTTATTTTAAGCGGTTTTACAAGCCCTATCCAATAAGTTGCTATCTTTAAACAGCAATTGCTAGTTATGGCCAAATTCGATGCCAATTCCACCTTGAAGCGCCTGCAGAACCGGTACAGGCTGGTGGTGATGAATGACGATACCTATGAAGAAGTGGTTACGTTCAAGCTGTCGCGGCTGAGCGTATATGTATTTCTCAGCACGGTTTTTGTGTTGTTAACGGGGCTCACGGTGGCGCTGATCGTATTTACTCCATTGAAGCTGTACATACCCGGATACGGAGATATTAATAATACCAAGGAGTTGCGTGAACTAAAAATGCGTACTGATTCGTTAGAGTAGGAGATGAGGTACCGGGATCAGTATTTCCAGAGCCTCAAGACCGTTCTGCAGGGCAATACCGCGATAAAGAAGGATACGACCCTGCTGAACATCCCGAAACCCGAGAAAGTAAACGACTAAAATCTGATACTATGTTCAATTCGAAATCCAAATCCGAAGGGGCCGAAGCTTCTTCGCCCAGCGGCAGCACCAGTCTCATCGGTGCAGGCACCACCCTCAAAGGCGATATTACCAGCAATGGCGATCTGCGTATCGACGGTACGCTTACGGGCAATATTTATTGCACGGCCAAAGTGGTGATCGGCGCCAATGGAGTAGTGGAAGGCGATATCAGCGGCCAGCAGGCCGATATCATGGGCAAGGTCAGCGGCACCATCAAGGTTAAGGACCTGCTTCAGCTCAGGAGCAGCAGTGTGGTTGACGGCAACCTTCATGCCGCCAAGCTGCAGATCGAGCCTTCGGCCAGCTTCAACGGACAGTGCCACATGATCATTCCGGAAGCAACCAAGCCCTCGAAGGCAGCGCCGGAGCGCAAAGGCGAGATATCACAGACGCCTGCGATTGCCATTTAGGCTGAACGCGTAACGCTAAACGCTTAACGCGCTTTAAAAGTAATATACGTTGGCATTTATGCTGTACGTGGCGCAATTTTTTTGCGTTCTGCGTTCAGCTTTTTGCGTTTGGCGTTTAGTGTTATTTTTGCATCGAGATGCGAAAGATCAACCGGCCTTATTTCATTTTTGCTGTTATTTTTTTTCTGTCGGGATTGGTATTGCTGATCCTGAAAAGCATTTTGACGGAGGCGAATATCAATTATCTGGTTCTGCTGGCCGGGAACGGGGTTTTGTTCCTGGCCACGATGCTCTCTTTTTATTTTTACCGCAAATCCCTCCTGCATCGAAATCCACAGGCTTTTCTGCGCATGGTGTACAGCGGCATGCTGCTGAAAATGGCCATCTGTCTGGGCGCCGTGCTGGTATACGTGCTGCTGGCGGGCCGCGGGGTGAATAAAATAGCTGTTTTCGGCTGTTTTGCCTTGTACCTGATCTATACCTTTGTTGAAGTGAAAACCCTTATGAACCTGAGCAAGCAGAAAAATGCCTAAGCAAGAAGCCCCAATCGAGTACTTACAGCAATTCCTTCCGCAGGGATCGGGCCACCGGGTCATGGACTATCTTCATGAATACAAGGTTCATCTAACGATCACCCGTGAACGAAAAAGCATACTGGGCGATTACCGTCATGCCACCGGGCACAAGAACCACCGCATCAGTGTCAACGGCAATCTGAACCGCTATTCCTTTCTCATCACCCTCATTCACGAGCTGGCCCATCTGCTGGTGTTCATGCGGTTCGGCAACAGGGTGCAGTCGCACGGAAAGGAATGGAAGGAGATTTACCGGCTGATGCTCGAGGATTTCATCAAACTTTCCATCTTCCCTGATGATGTTCTGGCTGCTTTAAAAAAATCCATGCACGATCTTCCTGCCAGCAGTTGCGCCGATGAAGACCTGATGCGGGTGTTGAGAAAATACGACAAGAAAAATGAGGATATGCTGTTGGTAGAAGAAATTTCCGAAGGCAAGCTCTTTCGTATAGAGAATGGAAGGGTTTTCAGGAAAGGAAAGAAAATGCGCAAGCGCTTTCAGTGCGAGGAAGTGGCTACGGGAAAGCTTTATTTATTCAGCCCGATTTATGAGGTGAAGGTTGTCTGAACTGGGATGGGTGGGATGGATGGGATTTGTGGGAAAAGGATGAAACCAGCCATATCCATTTCCCATACATCCCAATAATCCCATCTATCCCAGTTCAGACAAGTTCAGACATCATCCACACTCCGCATCCAAAGTGTCCTGTTTTTCCCAGCGGACCGTTGAGATAGCGGAACCCGAATTTTTCATAGATGCCCATCGCCTTTTTCAGTTCGGGCATTGTTTCGAGGTATACATAACGGTAGCCGCTGGAAGCGGCAAAGTGCAGGCAACGGCTGATCAATTCACGTCCGAACCCTTTGCCTCTTGCACGCGGTTCGAGATACATTTTAACCAGCTCGCAGGTTTTTTCCGGCAGTCCCGGTGAAGGATAAATGCCCGCCCCTCCGGCTATGGCGCCGTTATCTTCCAGAATAAAATATACACTGCCCGGCTGCCGGAACAATTCATATAAATGATCGGTGGTTTCGTCGTAATAAACAGTTCCGGGCTTGTTGGCGCCGAATTCGGCCAGGGTGTTGCGTATGACAGCGGCTATGGCCTGATTGTCTTCAGGCTTGATTTCTCTGATAGTAATATGTTGCATGCCGCGAAGTTAATGCGGTTGCCTGAATCAGCTCAGCAATGCGATCAAACTATAAAGCAGAATAAGCGATAAGATGATGATGGCAAGAAAAGGTTTGTGTGCTTGTTCCATAACGGATCGATTTTTCTCGAGGATTGGGTTTAGAACGTTAAAGTAGAAAAAATATTTTCAGGATGCAAGGGATGTGGATAATCTGTCTGTCTGAACTGGGATGGGTGGGATTATTGGGATGTATGGGAAATGGATATGGCCGTTTCATCCTTTTCCCACAAATCCCATCCATCCCATAAATCCCAGTTCAGACAATTCCGACTACAGCTCGGAATACTCCGCTGCATGCATGAGCACAATATCGACATGTGAAACGTTATGCTGGTATTCGGGCAGCGCAGAAAGCTTTTTCCAGTAAGGGTCGTTGCCGAAGCTCTTCCAGTGTTCGTCGTGCGAAGCCATATCTTCAAAAGAGGTCATATACATCAGGTTGGGCATGTGTGCGCCGGCCAGCACTTCGGCATAAAATACGGCATTGAAGCCAAGCCTCTTGAACAGTCCCACTTCATCGCCGGCATTGAACATCTGCACTTTATTGGCATGTATTTTTTCAGTGGGGCCTTCATAGCTGCGCAGCTCATAAATTCTTTGGGGTTTGGGATTTTTCAGTTCCGGCATTCCCACCTGCGGCATGCCGGGGAATGCCTGCAGCAGGATGGATTCCATGCGCAGGTAGGGAGGATCATTGTAAACGGCATCGAGATAGTCCTTACCGTCGGCGGCAAACTGCCTGTCTGTTTCCGGCAGGCCGGCAATGGTAGTGAGGGCGTCGAATGAGCTCATGGGGATCAGCACATAGATGCGGCGTATGGCGGCAGTATCATTGGCTATGGGCTTGAACACGCCTACCTGGCTGATACCGTGACGGTGCAATGCGGGTAAAAAAGCGTTTTGAAGGAATTTATCCACCCTGGATTCCTGTTCGGCATTTTTTAATTGATAGATTCTGATCTGATAGAACTGGCGGGCCGGGGGATTGCTGTGGGCATAAGCAGTCGTCATCAGGAAAAATAATAAAAAGACAATATTTTTTTTCATAATCAAAACAAAGCTTAATGAGATAAAAGTAATGGTTTTTTACATCAAGGCAACCTTTACAAGCTGAAAACCGATTTATTAGGGAAACAATCCCCGGTTGAAGCAACTGATCAGAAATACCATCGTTATCCTTACCCGGCAGGAGCGGAAGCGGTTCAGCCTGCTCATCGCGCTCGATATTGCCATCAGCATTGCCGATATTGCTTTTCTTGCCCTGCTCCTGTTCATCATTCATTTCTATACACAGTCCGGGCCATCCAAAAATAATTTCCTGCCTTACCGGCTGGGCGACCGGCATTCGCCTGCATTGATCGCGGTTTTCTTTATTTTATTCGGATTGAAAAATCTGGCCGGATTCTTCATTTACCGCGCTCAATGTCGCTTCATCGGTCGAACCGCTTCCCGGCTTTCGCAGTACAAGCTCATGCATTATCAGCATGGGGCTTATTCGGATTATGTAAATACGGATTCCGCTGTGCATATCCATAAGATCAGCCATCAGCCCCTTGAATTTTGCCAGCATATACTGGGAGGCATCCAGCAAATGATCACGCAGGCGGCGCTGATCATGCTGACCATAACCGGCATGCTTTTTTTCAATGCAAAGCTTTTCCTCTTGCTTTTTATTATCCTGCTGCCGCCGGTGGCTGCGGTATCCTGGATCATCAAAATAAAATTGCGCACCGTTAAGAAGCATGCACGCACCAGCATTGAAAAAGCGATCCAATACCTGCAGGAAGCCCTGTCGGGATTTATAGAAAGCAATCTTTACGACAAGCACGATTTTTTCCTGCAGCGCTATGCAAAGCAGCAAAGGCAGTTTAATGAACATCTTTCCGATTCGCTGGTAGTGCAGGGCATGCCCAACCGCATGATAGAGATCTTTGCGCTGCTGGGCCTGCTTATCCTTGTCGCGATCAGCAACAGATCGACCGGCGCCGTTTCCATGGTGACCATCGGCGCATTCATGGCTGCTGCATACAAGATCATTCCCGGCATCGTGAAGAT
>CAYYZJ010000915.1:0-10151 GCA_964475615.1 uncultured Flavitalea sp.
GGCGGCCCGGTTGTTACGGAAACCAGCACCCAGCATATTCCGGCGTCAGGAGCTTACCTTTACACTTTCTCCGACAGCTATGATTTTTCCGCAGCAGGCAGCTACCAGATCAAAGTATGGATCAGCTATCCCGGCGATCCGCAGGCAGCCAATGATACGCTGGTAAAAACAATCCGTCATTTGAGCAACGATCCGCTCTTGCTGAATCCAAATTATACAGAAGGTTTTGAAACAGCCGCAGACCAAAGCTATACGGGCAAGACCATGGGGCTGGATGGATTGGATCGCGGGGATTTCAATGAATACGGTGTATTCGGAAGATCGAGGACTTTTGTGAATACCGGTTTTGCCCGAACCGGCAACCGCTGCATTACGCTCGATGAATCCAGATTTGATCCGCATCCGTCTACAGACAGCCTCACCCTTACCTTCAATCTCTCCAATTACACCGCAGGCGATCAGATTTGGCTGGATTATTATTATAAAAATCACGGCATCGATTTCAACCTGCCCGGTAATGCCGTCTGGATCAGGGGCAATGACCAGGCAGCCTGGATACTGGCGGATTCACTGTCTGCCAGCATCTACGATATCGGCCAGTATATCGCAGGAAGAAGCATCGATGTAAGCGGCCTACTGGCTGCTGCCGTTCCCGCGCAAACCATCAGCAGCAGCTTCCAGGTGAGGTTCGGCGAGCAGGGATATACTTCGGCCAATTCGGTTAACCCCCAGAGTGATATCGACGACGGATATTCTTTCGATGATATCACCATTACCAAATCCGCTAACGATGCCGGCGTGCTGGCCCTGCTTCAACCCCATCTTTCCGGCATCTGCAATCTCTCCAATGCTGAGACCATCACCGTGCAGGTAAAAAATTACAGCGGCGCTGCATTGACCAACCTGCCGGTAAGCTATTCTGTAAACGGCAATACGGTTACCGAAACCATTCCATCAATAAACGCCTATCAAACCATCAACTACAGCTTTTCACAAAAAGCCGATCTTTCGGCATACGATCATTATGATCTGCGCGCCTGGGTAAGCTATCCTTCTGATAACTACCGGAGAAACGACAGCCTGAGCACCATTTCTTTCCAGACCACTCCGGTCGTCAGCAGTTTCCCTTACCTTGAAGGATTCGAGAACAATAACGGTTACTGGTATACGCAGGGCATCAACAATAGCTGGCAATGGGGAGCGCCTGCCAAGACCGTTATCGATGAAGCGGCAGGCGGCGGCAAAGCCTGGGTCACCGGCCTCACGGGCAATTACAACGACAACCAGTTGTCTTACCTCTATTCCCCCTGCTTCGACCTGAGCGCACTGGCGCATCCGGTGCTGTCATTCAGCCATATTTTCCAGACGGAAGATGCCTGCGATTGCGATTATCATTGGGTGGAATACAGCACCAATGATACGGTCTGGAACAAGCTGGGCAGCGCTGCAACAGGCTTTAACTGGTACGATAATGCCGCCAAACAGGCCTGGCAAAAATCGGATACGATATGGCATGTATCGAGCATAGATATTCCCGTTAGTGCGCCTAAGATCAGGTTCCGGTTTGTGATGAACAGCGATCCTGCAACGGATTATGAAGGAGTAGGCATCGACGACGTGCATATTTTCGATAAGGTTCCCATTTACGACAGCAGCAATACCGTTCTGGCACAAAATGTAAGCGGCAGCGACTGGGTGCATTTCGATGCCGGCGGAAAACGCATCGCCTCCATCAACGCGCATGGCCAGGACATTGGACTTACACAGGTGAAATTATTTACCGACACCGGCGCCATCCGCGATACCAGCAATCAATACTATCTCGGCAGGAATCTGGTGATACAGCCTGCCAACAAGCCAACCGGAAATGTTTCGGTAAGATTTTATTTCCTCGACAAAGAAGTGAATAAACTGATCGCGGCCACCGGATGCAGCGCCTGCAGTAACATCAGCGATGCTTATGAAGCAGGCGTAACACAATACAGCAGCTCCACACTCAGTGAAGAAGACAGCACGCTGAGCAATAATTTCAATGGCCAGTATGCTTTTTTCAAACCCAGGCAGGATCTGGGCATCGTTCCTTATGACCGGGGATATTATGCAGAATACCAGGTGAACGGTTTCTCTGAATTCTGGATCAACGGCGGCAACAGGCCGCTGGCAGCCGTTTTGCAATCCTTTACTGCAACCCGCGACAATAACAAAGGATTGCTGGACTGGAGCACCTGGCAGGAAAACAACACCGGTTCATTCATCATACAAAAAAGTGCGGACAGTATTCATTTTAATAACCTGGGCTCGGTGCCTGCCAATGGATCAGCAGATACCATCAGCCATTATCATTTCACGGACAATACCCTGCTGATCGGAAAAAATTATTACCGCCTGAAGATCATGTACAGTAATGGCGAAAGCAGCTTTTCGGTAGTAAGAAGACTTGATTTTAATCCGGACGATCATGTCCTCTCCGTTTATCCCAATCCTATCGGTCAGCATCAAACGCTGTACATCAGCACATCGGCGAACTGCAGGCAGATCGTATTATTCGATGCATCCGGCCGGCTCATTGTATCGCAGAAAGCATCCGGCTTCAGCAACACATTGTATATCGCCGCACTGGCAAAAGGCGTTTATTTTATCCGCCTGGATACCGATGACGGCAAAAAAATAAGAAAGCTGCTGGTGGAATAGAATATCAGTGCGTTTCGGAAGGCTGCTGTTTGGTTTCTTTTTCAGCCATGCCTTCTTCCAGTTCTTTCTTCACATTATTCTTGGCATCGTTGAATTCGCGCATACCCCTTCCCAATCCACGCATGAATTCGGGAATTTTGCGGCCGCCGAATAAGATCAGCACAGCCAGGATGATCAGGATCCATTCACTGCCGCCTGGCATGGATATCAAAAAATAAGTAGTCATATTTACCGCGATTTTACTTTATTAAAAACAGATTCATTGCTCAATCCCTGCAAGTTAGCATAAGAAAACGGGTTTTCCACTATTTTTTGGCTTTTAACAATCCGGCAGAAAGGCCGGATTTCTTTTGTTTTTGCATTTTTTTATTAAAATCCTTAAATTACAATGAGGATTGTTTACCAAAAAAATGCTGTATGAAAAAAGTCTCCGATATTTTCTCTCACAAGGGAAAAAAGATCACTGCTGTTTCCCCCAACACCACTGTACTGGAAGCATTGAAAATCATGGCCGATCAGAATATCGGCTCGGTGATGGTCATGCAAAATGATGAATACCTGGGCATCATGACCGAACGGGATTATTCCAGGAAGGTGATCCTGAAAGGCAAGTCATCCACCGATACCAGGGTAGCTGAAATTATGTCGGAAGACCTTCCCCAGGTAACTCCTGCCGACAGCATCGAGCACTGCATGGAGCTCATGTCGGAGAAAAATATCCGCTATCTGCCGGTATTTGAGGAAGGAAAGCTCTGCGGCATCGTTTCCATCAACGACCTGGTTCGGGAAACCATTCTCACCCAGCAGGAAACCATCACGCAACTGAAAGATTATTTGCATGCGAGCATGTAGTCTGACCGGGATTTTATACGATTTTTCCGATCTACATGATTTTACCTGGCATCAGTTTAATCAGCATAATCGTATAAAATCCCGGTTCAGACATTGATCCTCCTGTCCCTGGCAATCATCCTCCATTCTCCCTTAACCAGATTGTTCTCCACAACAAACGCCCTTTCATAAAGGGCAACGGTGGGACAAATATGCACAGGCATTCCATACAATACATCCCCTGTTTTGAATGAATGCCCTGCTCCTGCCTCCACAACCAGATGCTCCTCGCTCTGGCCAAGTGGCTTTAGCCGGGGCGCATTGAGAAAATAAACGCGCCGGGACAGCTCATTTTCCGCTGCAATGGATTTATGACCGAGATCGAGGCATAATTTATCGGGCCCGGGCAGCGATATGACCCGGCTGATCACCAGCGCTGCCGGAAGAAAAGATTGCTCCGGGCAGATGTCGAGATAACCCTTATCCCAATAGATGAATGTGCCGGGACTGCATTCCCTGTCCTTTCTTTTGGAATGGATGGAGAAAGTGGGAGAGCCTCCTGCAATGATCACCGGCTCATCGAGACCTTTTTCCAGAATAGCCTTTTTCATGGCCCCGACGGGTGCAAATGCTTTATCGCAATGTTGTTCGCGCAGGGAGAAATCGAGATCGCGGATATGGCCGTCATAGGCATGCAGTCCAACAGGTTTGATGTTTTTGTTTTTGAAACAGTCGAGATACAGGTCGACGGCTTCTTTCCCCGGCTCTATTCCCGTGCGGTTCTGTCCAAGGTTCAGGTCGATATAAACCGGAATAATCAGGCCTTCGGCCGAAGCCGCTGAAGCAAGTTGTTCCAGTGCATCGGTGTTATCGATGAGACAGGAAAAACCAGATGCAGAATATTGTTTGATCAATGCGATAAACCGTTTCAGCTTTGGGCCTACCGGCTGATAGGCCAGCAAAATATCTCCGGCCCCGCAAATAGCCAGCATTTCTGCTTCAGCAATAGTGGCGCATTTGAATTTATTGATCCCTGCCGCCATCATCAGCCGGGTAGCATCGGCAGATTTATTGGTCTTGATATGCGGCCGTAACCGCTGCACATCGCCCACCATATCGATAGCCGTTTGAATATTCTGCTTTACCCGCTCGAGGTAAATAACAAGAACCGGCGAATCGATTTCATCGATATTATTTATGGTATACCAATCATTCATAAAAAAAATTATACTTGAACATTGAGTGTTGAGTGTTGAATATTGAATGTTGAATGTTCTTGCAACGATTAAAACACTCAACACTCAATATTCAACACTCAAGTTATTAACGTTACTTAAAGTTATTCAACCAAACCTTTCCACCGCAAACGGGCGTATATCCATGCTCGTTGCCTGCTCATTCACCAGCTCGGCGATCAGCTTGCCGGTGCCCGCGCCCAGGCTCAGTCCCAGCATGGAATGACCCGTGCCGACTACCACATTGCTGTATTTTTTGATTCGCCCGATATAAGGCAGCCCGTCAGCAGAGCATGGACGATAGCCCCACCATATTTTTTCCTGCCCCGGCATGGGCACATCGAATTCGGGAAAGAAACGCTTTACCGAATCCAGGATGCCCTGCACACGCCTGAGCCGCGGCGCCGCATGGGTTGAAGTGATCTCCATGGTTCCTCCGAAACGGATCTTGTTCCCATCCATCGGCGTAATGGCCACCCTACCTTCCATGAGCACAGCAGGATGGTTGACGCGGTAAGGGGAATTTTCAAGCGTAACTGAATAACCGCGGCCGGGAACAAGCGGCAGCTTCACCTCCAGTTTTTCCGCCAGCTCCCTGCTCCATGAACCGCCGGCCAGCACAACAGCATCTGCATCATGATCCTGCTTGCCGGTGATTACTTTGCTGATCCTGCCCCGGCCGTTCTCAAATGCGTTCACCTCTTCACCGGGCAACAGGCGTACGCTATTTTGTTTGAGATGAGCGATCAGTTGCTGCATAAGCCGGTTGGGATAAAGATGGGCGTCGCATTTAAAAAGGATGGCGCCGAGTGCATTGATCTGGGTATCAGGCTCCAGCTTTTGCAACGCTTCCCGATCCAGCAAAACCGCATCCAGTCCAAGCTTGCGGGCTTTCTCTACGGTATGCTCTGCATGTTCGGCATTGGCTTCCGTTTGAAACAACTCGAGCAGCCCTTTATGCTCATACGCAAAATCGAAAGATGGCAATCTTGTCCAGGATTCATATTCCCGCTGACTGAGCAGGGCAATATCCCTGAGCGGAATAGCTGCTGCTTCCACATGGGCGGGCGTGGCGCTTCTGATGAATTTCAATCCCCAGTCCATGAGCGAGCGGCTCAATCTGGGCTCTACATAAAAAGGGCTTTTGGAATTGAGCATCCATTTCAATCCCTGCTTTACAATGCCCGGAGTGGCAAGCGGAATGAAATGACTGGGACAAACATAACCGGCATTTCCGTAGGAGCAATTGTCCAGAAAATTATTTTTATCCAGCACGGTTACCCGGCAGCCCGATCGCTGCAAATAGAAGGCGGAGCTTAACCCGATGATTCCTCCGCCGATGACGATGACATTTTTCACTGGTGCAATATAGCAAAATGTAGAATCATTCTTTCGCAAGAAGCAAGGCCAGTTGCTTCGTAACCGTTTGCCTGAGTATGCGCAGATCGAGCCAGAAGCAGGCATTGCGCACATAGAAGGCATCCCATTGATATCTTCCGAAAATATTTTCTGCATCGGGCGCAGGCCCTGAAAAACCTTTCACCTGCGCCATGCCGGTAATGCCGGGCTTTACCAGGCTCCTGAATGCATATCCGGGAACCAGCGAAGCAAACCTATTGTAGTCGGCATGCATGTGCGGCCTCGGGCCCACGAGGCTCATGTCGCCGAGCAATACGTTCAGGAATTGGGGAAACTCATCGAGGTTTGACCTGCGCAGAAATCTGCCCAAGCGGGTTATGCGCTCGTCATTATGCACGGCCTGCCTGCTGTCGGCATCGGCATTCACGATCATGGTGCGGAATTTATTGCAGATAAAAGTCCTTCCGTTCCGTCCCACTCTTTTCTGTAAAAAGAATACAGGCCCTTTTGAATCCAGCCTGATCAGCAGGGCAATGAGCGGCACCAGCCAGCTCAGCACGGCCAGTATGACGATAAGCGATACCGCCACATCGAATATGCGTTTGCAGACAAAATACATTCTCTTATCATGCACATACAACTGCTCCTGTCTTCTCTTTTCATAGAAGCCGGTTTCTTCAAGTAAAGTGGAACTCATTCTTCTTTTGATAATCATCGTTAGCCTGGTTTATAATTGGTTTCCGCCGGCAGGCAACCTTTTTTGCGAAATCAGGGTATTGATTACAAGAATACGAATCCGGCTCACGGAAAGTTGCTTTGCTAAAAACACTTCATGCCAGTATATACAGACATCAGTATATTGAAAGTGATAGCCTATTTCGACCTGTTCGATTATCCGCTGCTGAAAAAAGAGATCCTGTTTTTTCTGGAAAAGAAGATTGCTTCCAATGAACTGAATCAGGCCCTCGACAGATTGTTGAGCGATGGGCGCCTGTTCTGCACCGGTGAATTCTATTCATTAAAGAACGATCCCGCGCTGGCGGAAAAAAGGATCAGGGGCAACCGGCTTGCGCAAGATCTGCTTCGGGTAGCCCACACCGTTTCCCGGTTCCTTTCCTGGTTCCCTTATGTGCGCGGCATCGGCATCTCCGGCTCGCTTTCCAAGAATATGGCCGATGAAAAGGCCGATATCGATTTTTTCATCATCACCAGGGCCAACCGCCTCTGGATAGCCAGGACACTGATGCATGCATTCAAAAAACTCACTTTCCTCACCGGCCACCAGCATTTTTTCTGCATGAATTATTATATCGATGAAGAAGCGCTGCAGATCGAGGAAAAAAATATTTTTACGGCAACGGAGCTGGCCACGCTGCTGCCCATGTACGGCAATGGGACCATGGAAAAATTCTACCAGGCCAATGAATGGGTGAATGGATATTTCCCTAATCAGACCATCCCGGGAACAGGCAGCCGGCATACCGGGAGATCGGTGATAAAAAAGATCATTGAACTCCTGTTCAACAATCCGCTCGGCGACAGCCTCGATGATTACCTGCTGAAAATCACTACCAGGCGCTGGAACCGCCAGGAAGAAAAGTAGATGCTGAATGTACAGGGAAGAAGGATGGGATTGAAGACCGGCAAGCATTTCGCCAAGCCCAAAGCCGTTTTTTTCCAGGAAAGGATCGTAACGCTTTATAGCAACAAGCTAAATGAAATTGAAAGTCAGAACCGGGATTTTATGCGATTTTTCTGATTAGCCTGATCAGCGTAGCTGTATATATAATTATGATGAAGTCATGTAAATCAGAAAAATCGCTTAAAATCCCGGTTCTGACCGTTTCTGACTTTCTCTCTCCACATCATACCCCTCGCCTTCCAGGCATGCAGCTTCAACGACCAGCCCAGTGTATGCCTGTTGCGCTGGTGATAGCGCATTTCATACCTGATCCAGTTTATGGCATGGTCATAATATTTCCGGTTGTACTTCCGCTTGAAATCGATATCCCGGTCGGTGCTGCTTTCCCAGGGCAGGTCTTCAATAAAAATATTTTCTACTTCGCTGTACAGCGGCGTTCCCTTGATGGGATAGGCTACGGTAACGGTATACTGGCTGGGATTGGCGTATTTGAGATGATATAAGGTTTCCCTGATGTCTTTCTCCTCTTCGCCGGGATAGCCCAGCATGATAAATGTTCCCGCTTCCATGCCATGCTGTTTTACGAGCTGGATCATGGAACGCACCTGCTCCACTTTCACCCTTCTGTCCATGGCATCAATAACCTTTTGCGATCCGCTCTCTGCGCCGATCCATACTCTGAAGCAACCGCTCTGCTTCAGCAGCAGCACCATTTCTTCATTCAACCTGTCGGCACGGGTAATGATCTCGTAGGGCACGTACAGATTTCTTCGTTGCATTTCACCGGCAAAATCGCGGAGCCAGCGGGGGTTGATGGTGAACACATCGTCCACAAACCAGATCATATCGAAGCGGTACTCTTTACGCAGCCATTCTATTTCATCTGCCACCAGCTTCGGATGCCTGCGGCGGTAGCTGCTTCCGTAAACCGCGCGGCTGCACCATTTGCAGGAATAGGGACAGCCCCGCATGGTGCTCAGGTTGAGCATGCTGACGCCGTGCTTTTTTTTCCATGCATCGAAATAAAGCTGCAGGTTGATCTTGCTGCGGGCGGGGAAAGGCAGTTGGTTGATGTCTTTGATCAGCACCCGTTCTTCGTTCACTACCATCTGCGCGTCGCTGTTCAGGAAAGCAGCGCCGGCAAGACCATGCAGATCGGGGTCGGACTGCTTCGTATATGCATCGACGATATCCAGCATGGTCTCCTCCCCTTCGCCGAATACAATGGCATCGGCGCCGTAACGCAGAAAATTTTCTTTATGATTGCGCACTTCAGGGCCGCCGAGAATGATCTTCGTATACAGGAGCGATGGCTCGCTTTTGATGAACCTGATCATCTTCAGCACATTGAGCTTGGTCATGAGATTGGTATAGATGCCGATAAGGTCGGGTTGCTCATCAAGCAAATACTGTTTAAGTTGATCGAGGGAGCTGAATGTGGAATCGAAGACATCTGTTGCAAATCCATGCTGCTCCAGGTAAGCGGCTATATAGAGAATGCCCAGCGGGGGATAAGGTTTCATAATGAGCTTCTCTTTGGGATCCTCCGAAAGAAAATAACCGTGTGTCAGCAATATCTTCATCTCCCCTCCCGCTTTTTAAGTACAATACAAAAATGATCTGCAAACGGGGCAAGCATTTCGTATCTGCCTAAGGCCGATTCCCAACGGCTGAGCCGCTTCAGCCATTGCGCCCTTTTTGAAAAGGGTTGCTCGAGATAGTTCGGCGGAATGAACAGGCCCACAGGATGCATTTGCCCGCAGGCAAAATATGGTTCAAATAATTTTTTCATCATGGACGGCGAATAATAGGTAACAGACATGCTCGCACCCTGCACAGTAAAATCGATCGTTCCCCTGTTTCTGCGGAAAGCTTTGCCGAACCTGCCTTTAAAAGAATAATAAAAGATCTCCCATAAGCAACAACGGCTCATAACGACCAGGAACAAACGCCCGCCGGGCGCAAGCAATCCGTAAAGGTCTTTAGCCAGCGCACGAACCTGTTTTTCATCAATGCAGTTGATGCCCCCGAAATCGGAGAATACAAGATCGAAGCGGCCTAATGCAAAATGATCAGCCAGCTCATTGAAAGCGCAGGTCATGAATTCAATATCACTGTTACCCGCAAGCGCCGCCTTCTGCTTCGACCTGGCGATCATCGTTGCCGAAGCATCCGTAGCCATTACGCGATGACCCATGCCGGCCATCAGCAGCGCATCTTCGCCGGTTCCGCAATTGATCTCCAGTATATCGAGACAAGATTGCTGAAGCATCGGCCGCAGGTAATGCCATACCCGGCTTCGCTGCAATTGTCCCGTGCGCGACTGCGTGAACCCCGAATCATAAGTTGCCGCCAGTATATCAAATGGTGATTGCATCAGCATGTTGAACCGC
>CAYYZJ010000916.1:0-9469 GCA_964475615.1 uncultured Flavitalea sp.
TTCGAGACGGTCTTCCCAGATCAGTGCATTCCAGGCAAAATCATGCGTCCAGTTGCAATTGACCCCATCCTGATAAAGACTGATTTTATATGGCAACGTGGGACTGCCATTGGCAAAAGCGAGCATGCCTGTACTATTGGCCGCTCTCTGCCTGATCTGGTTGATGATGGGCAGCGCTTCGTTTTCGCGATTGAGCTGTATGAGGATCTCTGCTTTCCATAACAGCACCCGGTCGTAGCGGATGGCGCTTTCATTTTTCGAATTGTACATCCAGAAAAGATTGACCAGCCCCGGGCTGCCTGCTTCCACATTTTCCTTGAGCGAATTGAAATATCCGTAGTTGTTTGGATCGCGGGAGCCGCTGCTGTCGAACAGCAGATCTTTCTGATATTTCCAGGGAAGGCCGGGAATGGCAACGGTATGGCCTATCCGCGGATCCCAGGAATTGCTGGCAAAATAGGTGTCCTTATCCGTTATCTCCGCTGAATTGAACGTATCGAAAAGCGGAAGGCCGTTAGCGTCCACACGAAAAGCGTTCACCATATTATAAGATGCTTTATGAAAATCGCAGCAACTGAAATAAGGCGGCCACCAGGGAGCATTGAGCGGCGTTCCGCCGTTGGTATTGCCGTTGGGCGTTCCGTCATCGTGGGTGTATTGCCATTCCCAGATGGATTCAGGAGTGAGATTATCTTCCGAGAACATGAAATTGTTTCCATAATCGGGCGTGAGACTGTATTTGCCGCTGTTGATGATATCATCGATGGGAACCAGGGCAGCGGTCAGCCTGTCTTTATTGACATTCACCACCTGATTGCGCTCATCTTCCTCATAAGCCATCCAAAGCAATACATTGGCCATTTCGGCTTCGGCGGCATATTTGGTGGGGCGGCCTTTGTCTGTTTGATCGGTCGGCAGATCGGCCGCTGCTGCGCTGAAATCCTGATAGATATTATTCCAGAGATAAAGATCGCTTTTTGCCGTATCGGGATGGTTGGGGATCAGCTTGATCGAATCCTGCGTTACATTCTCATCGAAATAAGGTATCCATCTGTACCATCTTTTCAATTGCATGAACATATATCCGCGCAGGAAACGCATTTCTGCTATCCTTTGTTTTTTCAGCGGATAATCGGCTTCACTAAGCGTGTTGAGCGCTCTCAATGCAGCATTGCAGCGCGAAACCCCTTCATACTGGCCATACCAAACGCCATCGTTATTGTCGATGCTTGGCGTAACCAGCGAAAATACTTCCATCTGGTACCAGGAAGTCTGATCCGATAATCCGCCTCCTCCTTTATATGAATCGTCCGATTTGATGTCGGCAAGCCAGGGGCTTATCTTCTGGTTAAGGATGCCTTCATGAGGTATCCAGGCATAAGCGGCAATAACAAGTCCGTCTACATTATCAGGGGTGTTGAGATCGGATTCCGTTATGGCACCCTGGGGTTTGACATCCAAAAATTTTTTGCAATTGGCGAGCGGGAGAAGCATGATTCCCGCCATCATATATTTAATAATCTTTTTCATGGCTGATCTGTTTAAGTTTTCGTTAGAAAGAAACATCGACGCCTACTTTGAACGTTTGCGGCCGAACATAAGGATTGCTGTATGCAGAGCCGTCGGGCGTTTCAGGATCAGGGCCGGTAAATTTGTTATCGCCCCACCATTTTTTCAGGCTCAGCACATTCAATGCAAGCAGGTAAACATGGAATTTATCTATGCCCATCTGCGAAACCAGTTTCTTTGGCAGCGTGTATCCCAGTTGAACATTCCGCAGCTTGAGATAGGAGCCCGATTCCATGAAATAGGTGGAAAGCCTGAGCTCGTCATTGGGATTGATCAGTGAAAGCGCAGGAATATTCGAGTTGGGATTGGCTGGCGACCAGGCGTTCAATATGCGCGTGGGATGATTGAACCCGTTCTGCACCCAAACATTATAAAAATCGCTGTAGCTTTTCCATCCGTCATTGACCGTGTTGCCGGCAACTCCCTGCCAGAACATGGAGAAGTCGAAATTTTTATAATTGGCGGAAAAGCTGATGCCGTATTCAACGGTAGGATCCCAGCAGCCTATCCAGGTTCTGTCATAATCATAATCGATCTTTCCATCGGGTTTGCCATCAGGCCCCGAGATATCCTTGTATCTGATCCTTCCCAATCCTTTTCCGGGCTGGATCGCTGAATTGTCTACTTCGGACTGGCTTTTGAAAATGCCGTCTGTAATGAATCCATAATAGGAATCGAGCGGGTGCCCCTGTATATCATCCCCCTTCAATGCGCTTCCTCCATAAGAGTACTGGACTGATTTGGGAAGATTGGTGATTCTATTCCTGTTATGGCTGATATTGCCGCGAATGCTGTAGGTGAATGTTTTGGCGGGATCGCTCTGGTATCCTATCTCCAGCTCAAAGCCCCTGTTGGTCATGTCGGCTGCATTTACCCATTCATATCCTCCTTCCCCGATCGTTCCCAGATAAGGCGGCTGGAACAGCATGCCGTCGGTATGCTTGCGGTAATAATCGATCGAACCGACGATCCTGCGGTTGAACAATCCGAAATCAACTCCGATATCGGTTTGCGTGGTGGTTTCCCATTTCAGGTCTTCATTGCCCGTCTGCACCCTGCGGTATCCCGAAGGAAGGCTGCCCGTTTCATTTCCTCCGATGCCGTAGGAAGTGCCGTTATAATCGGAAACAAAATAGGTTTGCGTGGCTCCTGTCGGAATATTGGAATTACCGTTCTTTCCCCAGCTTGCCCTGAGCTTGAGATCGGAAACGTAGGAAATATCTTTCATGAAATCTTCTTCGCTCAGTCTCCATCCGCCCGATACAGCAGGGAAAAGTCCGTACTGATTATTGGTGCCGAATTTGGATGATCCGTCATAGCGCAGGGAGGCCGACAATAAATATTTTGAATCATACACGTAATTGAATTTGCCGAAGAAGGAAAGCGCGTTCCATTTATTGCCGGTTCCGCTCATCGACATATTGCCTGTTGCCGTGCTCAGGTAAGCATAATCGTAATTCTGGAACTGGATGGTCTGGCGACTGGCATCCATGGTTTCTGTTTTGTATTTGGTGGCTTCCATGCCGGCAATGGCATCGAGACTGTGTTTGCCTGTGCTCAGTTTATAGCTGAGGGTATTGGCCAGGTCGAGCGTCGATTCCTGCCAGTACCATTGATCCACGCTGCTGATGGGATTGAATTTTCCGCCGCCCTCTTCAAAAGTGAATTGAATGGTACGATGATAACCGTCGGTATAGATCAATCCCAGTTGCGAGCGCAGGGTGAAATGTTTAAGGAAAGTGAGGCTGGCATACATATCCCCGTAGAGCTTGTTATAGTTATTGCCGTTATCCTTGTTCAGCGTCAGTTCCCTTACCGGGTTCCAGTAATCGTCCATGCCCAGGGCAACTGCGGAGCCGCCCCATCCGCCATCTGTTGTATGCACCGGAATGATCGGAGGCTCTACGAGCGCGTCGTGCATCACATTCTGGTCATTGATCTTGAGGCGTGAGGCTTCCATATTTTCTCCGATCACCAGATGATCCTTGATGGCTTTGTAGGAAGTGTTCACCCGTACCGAGAAGCGTTTATAGCCGGTATAGATCTGCGTTCCCTGGTTTTGAAAAAAGTTAAAAGACAACAGGGAAGTGGCTCTTTCATTTCCTCCGGAGATGGTGATCTGATGATTGTTCTGCATTCCCCATTGCGAGATCGCATCCAGCCAGTTGGTATTGGCGGCTATCATGGTGGAATCGCTGTTCAGGTACTGGCGGGGCGTTACTTTATCGAGGCGGGGTATGCCTTGCGCATCGGTATGCCAGTCGTATGTATAGATCTGCGTAACCGAGTTCGGGTCTTTGCCATCATTCACGGCTGCCTGCCACAAGGCCTGGCCATATTGCTGGGTGTTCATCATGGAAGGCTTGTTCAGGAAACCGGCATAGCCGAAAGATCCGTTATAGGTTACCTTGGCCTTTCCTGCCTGTCCTTTTTTGGTTTCGATGAGGATAACGCCTGCAGCTCCCTGTGCACCATAGATGCTGGCTGAAGCGGCATCCTTGAGTACCTGCATGGAGGCGATGTTTTCGGGGTTGATGTCTCTCAGGTTGATATAACTGGGTACGCCGTCGATGACAACCAGGGGTGAAGCGCCGTTCACGGAGGTCAGTCCCCGTATCTGAATGGCGATGTTGCTTGCTGCAGGATTTCCATCAGTGGTGACATGCATGCCCGGCACTACCCCCTGCAGCGATTCCATGATATTGGTAGCACCGCGGTTCTTGCTGAGGTCTTGGGGAGATACTACGGAAATGGAGCCGGTCAGGTCGGCCTTCTTCTGTGTCATATAACCGGTCACCACTACCTGGTTCAGGTTGAATGCATCTCCTTCCTTCATGATAATATCGATGGTATTTTCCGATCCTACGGTTATTTCCTGTGTGGCTTTGCCCACATAGGTAAATACAAGCACCTGCCCTTTACGGGCATTGATGGAATATTTTCCATCCGGCCCGGTGGTTACTCCCGTGGAGCTGCCTTTGATGGTGACTGAAATGTTTTCCAGGGGCTGTGAAGAAGCGTCGGTAACACGCCCGGTGATCAGCCTGGGCTGTGCCAGCCCGGAAGAATGGAAGAATAACAGAAATCCCAGCAGTGCCGGCAGGCAAAAGCCCGGCTTCGCGGAACTGCTATGATGAGAGAGGGAAAGTAACAGTGCTTTCACTGTTCCCGGTATACGGTTTCTCATAACGTTATTTTTTTAGTTTATTAAGAAGATAAAAACAGGAGTATCATTGCTTAATCGTTTAAGCATTAAGACAAAATTTAAGGGAACCCAAAATCCTTGGAAAAAAAATGGAAGAGAATAAAAAGAGGGCGGGAGTTTTTAAATGGGAATATGGCTCGCCATCGTCGAAGTAAAGCTTTCATACAGCAGTAGTTTATCGTTTAAGCAATGTATAAAATTATATTTTTTAAAAGCCGGATCAAAATTTTTTTCGCTTTGTCACCCGCTCAACTGTTCCATAAATTTTCCCAGCAGCAAATAGTTTTGGTATCGCCGTTGATAAACGGGCACTTTGGCGGCATCGGGATAATAGGTTTTATCAAAACCCTGTCCCATGGCATGCATGGCATCTTCCACCTTATTGTATATGCCTGCGGCCGTTGCTGCAAACATGGCTGCTCCCAAAGCACAGGTCTGTTCCGAACGGTTGATCCGGATGGGCATATTGATCACATCTGCCAGCATCTGCATGATGAAAGGCGATTTGCGTGCAACGCCGCCGATGCCGATCAGTCCTTTTACCGGCACTCCCTGTTCTGCAAAACGTTCGATGATGGCCCTGGCCCCGAAGCAGGTCGATTCTACCAACGACCTGAATATTCGAGGGGCGTCGGTACCGAGGCTTAATCCCGTGATGCCTGCTTTCAGCAGCGCATCCGCATCCGGCGTGCGCCTGCCGTTGAACCAATCGATGCTGAGCTCGGCCTTTTCTTCCAGAGGCAACTGCATGGCCTCCCTGCTTAGTCCTGGAATGATTTTTTCTGCCAGCTCCCGGTCTGTTTGACCGGGAATATGTTTTTGCGGCCATAACAGCAGATCTCTGAACCAGGCATATACATCGCCGAAGGCAGATTGCCCTGCTTCCATGCCGATCATGCCCGGAATAATGGAACCGTTCACCAGTCCGCAAATGCCCTGTACGTATTTCCCGTTCATTTCCGCTACAGGCGCTACCAGCATATCGCAGGTGGAAGTGCCCATGACCTTGCTCAGATAATAAGGCTCTATCTGTCCGCCTACCGCACCAATATGGGCGTCCATGGCTCCGATGCCTACTATCACTTCGGTGCTCAGCCCAAGCTTTTCGGCCCAATAGGCGCAGAGGTATCCGGCTTTTTGATCTGCCGTATAAGTTCGGTTATACAACCGCGTTAGGAAGCCGGTCAACAGGGGATCGAGGGAAGAAAAGAACTGATCGGGCGGAAGCCCTCCCCAGTCTTCAGACCACAGGGCTTTATGTCCTGCAGTGCATACGGAGCGTTTGATATCGGCCGCTTTTTTTCCTCCGGTCAGCAGGAAAGGTATCCAGTCGCAGTGCTCTAACCAGGCATAACAGGCTGCTCTTACTCTGCTGTTTTTTCTCAATATGTGAAGCAGCTTGCTCCAGAACCATTCCGAAGAATAGATGCCTCCCACATAGCGGAGATAATCTTTTTCAAATTTCTTAGCATGCGCATTGATCTCCGATGCCTCCTGTATGGCAGTATGGTCTTTCCAGAGAATGAACATCGCATCCGGATCGTGCTCGAATGCAGGCTGCAATGCCAGTGGCATTCCTGTTTCATCCGTTGCTACGGGTGTTGATCCGGTGGTATCTACCGAAATGGCTTTGATATTCGCTGTTACTGCAGTGCCGGCAATGGCCAGGCAGCGTGTGATCGTATCCTGCAATCCTTCCATATAATCGAGCGGATGCTGGCGGAACTGGTTATGCGAAGCATGGCAAAACAGTCCATCGCGCCAGCGCGGATAATGAAAAACAGCAGTGGCCATTTCCTGCCCGTTCCCTGCATCGACAATAATGGAGCGAACGGAATCCGTTCCGAAATCAACTCCTATGCAATATTGATCCTTACTCATATCGTTTGATTATTTATACAGCGCTCCATAGTTGCTGCATGCCCGGTAATCGGCAGATGCTTCATCCGATCCGAATGCATTCCATGCCGATGGACGGAAAATCCTTTCCGCAGGAACATTGTGCATGCAAACCGGTATGCGCAGCATGGAGGCAAGGGAGATCAGATCATGACCAACATGTCCGTAGCTGAGCGCGCAATGATTGGCTCCCCAATGCGCCATTACTGAATACACATCGGTGAATTCGCTTTCATGGCCGAGCCTGGGCACGAACCAGGTTGTGGGCCATGTTCTATCCGTTCTTTCATCCAATATCTGATGCACTTTTTGCGGAAGCTCGATCGTTTCGCCTTCGGCGATCTGTAATACCGGCCCGAGACCTTTTACCAGGTTCAGGCGGCAGATGGTTACCGGCATGCCTCCTCTGGTCACGAATTTTGAAGAATAGCCTCCTCCTCTGAAATATCCGTTATTGGCCGGATGCCAGGTGGTGGCATCCAGGCAGGCTTTTGCTTCGGCTTCACTGATCTCCCAGAAAGGTTTCATGGCTGGTTTGCCGTCTTTGCTTTGCCGGCCGCTTCCATCCAGTGCGGCTGAACCGGAATTGATGAGATGGATGAATCCTCCGGCGGCAGCTCCCTCCGGCTTCCATCCTGAAACCCGGTGCACGGCTTCGGGGCTCCAGTAAGTGCGCACGTCTGCGAAGACCTGCGCCGAATTGGTGAGCAGATAACCGAAGAGCATGCTGACCGCATTGAGCGCGTCGTTTTCAGTGGCCACCAGGAAAGGATTGCGTATGCCGTTCCAGTCGAATGAAGAATTGAGGATGGCTTCGGCAAAATCGCCGTTGGGTAAAAAATCCGTCCATTGCCGCTGGCCCTGGAAGCCCGATATGATGGCATTGTGGCCATAGGATTCTTCTCCGAATCCTTTGTCTTTAAGATGGGGATTGCCGGTCATGAGGTCGCGGATGATGATGGTCATCTTGACCACGAATTCCCAGTCCTTGTCTTTCTGTTCGCGCGAGAATTGTTTTTCTGCGGGATTGAAATCTTCTCCTTCCCGGCAATGTTTCTTTGTCCAGGCCAACGCTTTCCTGAATTCCTCTTCATCATAGATCTTTTTTTCGATGCGCCTCAATATTTCGGAAGAATCCACATATTCATTGCGCATGCCCAGGTATTCCCTGAAGAAATCGGGCACTACGATGGAGCCGGCAATGCCCATCGATACAGAGCCGATAGCGAGATAGGATTTGCCGCGCATGATGGCCACGGCCAGCGCCGACCGGGCAAAGCTGAGCAATCGCGTTCTTACATCATGAGGAATGGTTTCATCGCCGAGATCCTGAACATCTCTTCCATAAATGCCGAATGCAGGCAGGCCCATCTGGTTATGGGCGGCAAGCGTGGCGGCAAGATATACTGCTCCCGGCCGCTCGGTGCCATTGAAGCCCCAGATGGCTTTGGGCAGCAGCGGGTTCATGTCCATGGTCTCGCTTCCATAGCACCAGCAGGGTGTAACCGACAGGGAAACGCCGACATTATTCGCTTCAAATTTTTTGCTGCAGAGCGCCGCTTCGTACACTCCGCCGATGCAAGTGTCGGCAATAACGCATTGCACCGGTGTTCCATCGGGATATTTTAGTGTTCCTTCATACAATCTGGCTACCTGTTTGGCCATGTTCATGGTCGTTGCTTCCAGGGATTCTCTTACGCCGCCGAGGCGTCCGTCGATAATGGGCCTTATGCCGATCCTGGGATAGTTTGCAGTTTGGTTCATGTTGTAGTATTTTTTTAGAATATTTTTTTAATGTCATCCAGCGAGGCGCCCAGCAGTTTGCGGGCTATTGCATCCAGCTCTTTTTCATTACCGGTGAAATGGAAAACAGCGTGAGTATGCGAAATGGATTCACCGGGTTTCAGGAAAGCAGCGGGCGATACGCTTTCGATCTCATAAAACGGCCCCATCTGCGAGCCGTCGGCCAGCGGGCCGTCGTTATAGGCATTCACTGCATCGCCCGAAAAAGGCGGCTTGGCGGTATTCCATTCCTGATTGAGATAGCGGGCCTGGTTATCGGTTTGAAAAAGGGCAATGGTCAGCACCTTCATTTTACTGTCATAGCTGCCGGCAACAGGAGCGGCTTTATCGGGGCGAATGCCCAGCTTACCGCGGCTTTTTCCATCAGCTTTAAAGAACAGGATGCTGTCGTTATGCCTCAGGCGATCGGGCGGTATCTGTCCGAAATAATTGCTGGTGACTATTTTCTCGAAAGTTTCGCTGGATTCATTCCTGAATGGAATAACGATCACTGTTTCGGGAGAAGGTTTGAACATATCCAGCATCCAGATGCAGGGCATGCCCGATGTTTCCGTCCAGGCGAAGTTGTTTTTATTGGTGATGGAATTATTGGTTTCATAGCCTACTGCTTTTATAGAATCATCGAGGGTAAGTCCGAGTTTATTGCTGATCTGCGCCCTGTTCAGGATGGCTATGCTGCGGTCGGCCAGTAATGTCAATGAAGTTCCTTTGTAGTTGATCAGCTCCATTTGTTTTTGCAGGTGCACCGATCCTCCGGTTTTGCCGGTCACATTCCAGGCTTCTGTATCGAAGGCCGCCGGTGTTTTCCAGTTGTCAAAAACCATTTGGCTGCCCGGCTTGAAGAAAAGGGAAAACCTTCCTCCTTCGGGGCCGAGCCAGAGCCGGTTCTCTCCGCCGTAAGCGTTCATGTGCGCATCAACCGGGCCGGCAAAGGCCTTGTAATTCACCCAGCCGAAGCCCGGGCTGTTATTTCCGCCGGCTGTGGAAGTAAAT
>CAYYZJ010000917.1:0-5157 GCA_964475615.1 uncultured Flavitalea sp.
GCCGATGTGCTTTCAGGATCTACCTCTATATTTCCCTCCCTGTCGACAGTGTAATCCGGGTCGGACTTTTTCCGCACCAGCTATTAATGCGGTTTTCCATGCCCGTTGCCATCCGGAAAATCGTTTTCTACCGTTCATTCATCGAATACAAGGAAAAGAACGGCAGGAGCGACAGCAGTGGAAAAGTACAGTTCTATGATGTCAGCGCCGTTTTCAGCAATGTAACGAATATGCGCGCCAGGCTCGGCCGGAATAATCTTTGTGTGCTCGATTTCAGATCGCGGTTCCTGAACAAAGGGGCGCTGAAAGCCAGGCTGAGCATGTGGATCGGCAATACGCACGGCAAATTCAGCATCGAGGGAAGCCTGGGCTCCATGAAGGCTGCAGACCTGAACAGGCTGCTTCAGCCCATGGCGCTGGTGCGCGCCGACAAGGGAATGGTAGACAGGCTGGATTTCCATCTGCAGGGCAACGACGATCATTGCCACGGCGACCTGCTTTTTTTATATCATGATATGAAGGTCAGCCTGCTGAAAAAGGATGAGGAAGAGAACAGGTACAAGAAAAAAGGACTGTCCAGCCTGGCGGCCAATTTTTTTCTGAAGAACTCGAATCCGGAGAACGGCAGGCAACGGCTGGTCAATCCCGATTTTAAAAGAGACCCCTACCGTTCTTTTTTTCATCTCCTGTGGAAGACGATCTTTACCGGCGTAAAGCAGGCAGGAGGAATAAACAAATAGGTTAAAGGTATTTTACTTCAAGAATGTTCAGGCGGTCATCCATCCGGTATTCCCGCGGAATTCCTGTGGGTATGTTTACTAACGGTATTTCCTCCACGCTGATCTTTTCGAGGTGCATCATGAGCGCGCGGAGGCTGTTGCCATGCGCCACGATCAGGATATTTTTTCCGGAAGCAAGTTGCGGCGCTATCTCCTGCTCGTAATAAGGGATCACCCGGGCTGCGGTGTCGGCCAGGCTCTCGCCGTCGGGCGGTTTAATATCATAGCTTCTTCTCCAGGTCTCCACCTGCTGCTCGCCATATTTTTCTGCAGTGGCGGACTTGTTCAGTCCCTGCAGGCTGCCGTAATTCCTTTCATTAAGCGCCCTGTTCTTGACTACCGGAATGGTGGTCTGGTTGATCTCTTCCAGGATGATCATCAGGGTTTCCTGGGCCCGGATGAGGATGGAGGTAAAGCATTTATCGAATGAAATGCCTTTCAGCTTTTTTCCGGCGGCGCGGGCTTCTTCCCTGCCTGCCGCAGTGAGCGGAATATCCACTTCTCCCGTAAACCTGTTCTCCAGGTTCCATTGCGATTGCCCATGCCTGACGATGACGAGTATTGACATAATTATTGAATAGGTAATATTTAATATTGAAGATTGGGATTTTTTCCACATACAATATTAAATATTAAATGTAAAACCATTTTTGAAGGATCTGTAATCCATTTACAAGGCTTCTACCTGGGAACAGGCCGAATGTAATATGGATCAGATGGAGAAGAACTGGGGCGATCGATATCCTAAAGTGATTTAATTCTGGCGAAGAAACTGGTCACGGCTGTCTAATTACTTTCTGTATAACAAGCATATTCGCCGGATCATGTATACGACCAACATGCTGAAGGCTTTTGCCGGCAGCTCAGAACGGTTACCAAATCCAAAGGAGCATTCCAGTCCAAAGAAGCTTTGATGAAGTGTTGTTCCTGACCCGGGATCACTGGCAAATGGAACAAACCGGTCTTCAACTGGAACAAGACCCTGGCTCAGTTAATGATCATTTTCGGAGACCGTTTAAGACTAAACCTATTCAGCGCTGGCCAGGAAGTTACACCTGACTTTTGGTTTCCTGTTGGATTTTATCAACATTTGTATAGCAGACTATCTTTCAGATATTTTACCGATCAAGATCGAATGCCAGAGTTTAGAGATTCAAGATGATGGCTTTCAAAATTATTAAGAATCCAGTTAACAAAATATGATCATCCCTGATTCCATTATCGCATTTCTTAAAACAGCATCGGATATTTCATTTGGCTATCGTGAAATTAATTTTGTAAATCCTGATGAAATAAATGATGCCCAAGTAGGTTATAGCGTTGATTGGAATGGTAATTCATTAATAACAAGACAGGAAGGTGATTGGAAAGAAAACTGGTTGGTTATTGCCACAGATGAGCTTGGCGACCCGATTTTTGTTGATACGAATAATTCCCCTCGAGTCGTTTTATCAGCACCACATGGAGAAGGATTTTGGCAACCGTATGCTATAGCTGGTACATTGAACAGCTTCAAAAAAATAATAACATTACTAAAAGAAATTTCAAAGAATAGAGAATATCCTATTAGCTTGGAAGAAAATCCTTTAACAGATAAGAAAAAGAAGGCAATACTCTCTGAAATCAAAAGGAAAGCCCCTCATACTGAACTTTGGTATTGGGAAAATTTTTTGAAAATCGAATAAGTAAATGGCATCAGCTCACTGCATTTATATCCATTTTCAGGGCATTTACTAAGTGTTTTCACTTAGTCACTTTCTTATTGTTCGCTTAAAATTCAAGTCCTTAAATTAAATATTTACAAATAGTATGAAGGATGCAAAAATCTAATTAATTTAATAATCAAATTGGTTTTTTTACCTAGTAAGCCTTATGAAAAGAACCTCTTTTCCCCCTTTTGCACTAAATAGACCTAATTACTACTTGGCGCTCGCTTGCTGGAAACGTATGCTATTAGTAATAATGTTCTTTTACTTCTTCAAGTTGATTCAAGCACAACCCGGCTCACCGAAATTTGAACCTTTTCGACCTATTACTCCGACACAGTCGCATACTTTACCACCAACGCAGCCGTTATCTCCTATTCAAATAAATCCTCTACTTCCTAATAACCCTTATCAAGAACAAAATCTCAAAATTTTACAACAATCGGGCATAATAAACTTACCAGAATCACCTAGTAATAAACAGCAGCAGCCAATTAAAGAAGTGCGGCAAGATATAACTGAAGGCACAGAGGAAGAAAGAGAAATGAGAGGCAGGGCATTATCCAAATCCTTTCTAAATAGCTTTCAACAATTTATGCGAATGGATCCCGATAATTTTCCAATCACTAAGGCTGTATATTTATCTGAAAGCCCATATTTCGATAATCCGCCCGCACCTACTTACGAACAGTTTGAAATGTCCATAAAACAAATTGCAGATTTGGTAAAGCAAATACTAAAAAATGAGGGCTTAAGTGAACAAAATAACACAGCTGTTATGTACGCCATTCAAAAATTATATACTCAATCTAATACATTTCATAATCCAAAAACTCAACAGAATCTCACTGTCGAAAGACTTCATTACGATTTTAATGATCCTTGGGGAGATAAAGATTGGAAACAGATGTTTGTAATTAAGATTCTACATACTTGGTCAGGTCAGTGCCATAGCTTGCCATTGCTTTTTCTTTGTATAGCCGAACAGCTTCACGCCAAAGCCTATTTGTCCTTGTCGCCGAATCATTCTTTTATTCAATATTTTGACCACAAAGGGAAACGGTACAATTTTGAAACAACTAATGGAAATTTGGTTACACAAACATGGCTAATGGAATCCACTTATATAAACTCAACTGCCCTAAAAAATAAAACCTACTTAGATACACTTTCAAACAGAAAATTATATGCACAATGTTTAGGAGATTTATTGTTAAGTTATCTGATGAAAATGAAGCATTACGATGATTTTTCAAATCAGATACTTCAAAAAATTCTTGCGATTGATTCAGTCAATATAACTGGACTAATGGAACAGGCCAACTATTACTATACAGCTTTTCAAACCAGATTAAAAGAAGCAGGAAATCCACCGCAAGATCAATATGCGAATTTTCCTCAATTATATCAGACTTACAGAGATCTTCAAATAAGCCAGGGAAAAGTGGAACGAACAGGGTTTCAAGAAATGCCACCAGATGCATATCAAAATTGGCTGAAGTCCCTTGAATTCGAAAAGCAAAGACAGCAAAATCAATTGGAACAGGAAAGGATGGACAGAGAAATTAAAAAGCTAAAAAATGATAAATCAACTTTTACGAATAAACCCAAAAACTAATCATCAAATAAATGTTTATGCAGCTCAAATCCTTAATCCCATTGTTCATCTTTTTGTTGTCATCATTGGCAGTATTGGCACAAGATAAAAATCCTTTTCAAAGCATTGGCAAAAAAGGAAAAATACTCACTTTAACAAACGGGAAATACGAAGAATTATTCGACCAAACTGATGTACAACAGATCGGTACAGCTTTAATTAATATCAGAACGATGAAAATAGTTAAGTTGCTAGGAGATGACAAAGGGGCTTTTTTAGACAATTCTTCCTCAAGTAGATTTTTAAGTGTTGATCCTTTAGCCAATGGTTTTCCGATGTTAAGTCCCTACCAATACGCGAGCAATTGTCCGATAGCAGGTGTTGATTTAGATGGCTTAGAATTTTATTTTGCAGCAGACGGGTCTTATTTAGGACAGAGTAAAAATGGAGGCACGCAAATACGAGTTGCAACACAATATAAAACGTATACAACTTCAAGTGCATCCGGGAAAACTGCTACTGGATATGTATTTACAAGTTATAAAGAAATCGATAAAGTCGACCCCAGGATCGCTTCAAAAGTATACGAAACTATATTTAAAAGGGAAGTAGGAGGATACTTGAAAAGCATTACTGTTCTAAATAAAACGGATAAACCTACAATGTCTGCCGAAACCTATGCAAAAGGTGAATTTGGTATAAATACTGCAAATGTAGAAAAGGGCGAAAAATTAAATAATGATTATTTTAATGCCGCAGCTACACTCTACCATGAAGATTTGCATAGTGAAAAACTGCCTAGAAGAACATCAGATGGCTTTAGCCATTTCGATATTGAAAGAAAAGTTGTCGAGCAGTCCGGGCTGTATGGAAAAACATCTGAAAATTTTAAAGGATATGTCAAACAACTTTTTGATAAGTATTTAGGACAACAAGAAGCAAGCCTTCGTGAAATTATCAGTAACGCTCATCAGGATCAAAAACAAGCCTATTCTGCAAATTATTACTTAAAGCAGTATAAAAATAATGTACAGTATTACAATAAAAAGTATGGAGAAAAATACCAAGAATATGA
>CAYYZJ010000918.1:0-2228 GCA_964475615.1 uncultured Flavitalea sp.
TGGCATTTTCCGTTCTATTGAAGCGAAACTCCGGATCATCCATCCTTTAAAAACCAAAGCCATGTGTGTATTCAGCAATTATCTCCGGCTGCAGGAAGAGTTGAAAGAATTGCAGAAAGAAGTGATCGTGGTCAGCAAGAATTACAATAATGAACTCAGGCTTTTCCAGAAAGAAAATATCATCGATTCATTCAATGCCGAAAGGGTGAAGCAGAAATATGATGAGCTGCAAAAGGCCAATGCCCTGCTGGCTTCCAAGCAAAAAGACATCGGCCTTGCAGAACAGGAGATACAGGATTATTTGACTGCAACCAACGGCATGGCCATCCGGTACAAACATCAACAGCAGGGAATAGAACGGGCGCTGATCTTCGAGCTGGAGCTGAACAGCTATGGAGAGCCCAGGATCAAGGTGGGCAGGGAAGATTGATGCTTATTCCTAACGGGCAGGTATGTATTTATAGCCGCATGCCTCATAGCAGGGCGGAAGGATGCGCAGCGTATCGTCCAGGGCATAGCGCATTTCAATACTGCTGCCCTGAACCGTCAGCTCCATCATGGAATCATTCAGCAGCTTATAGTGATCATAAACGAAAGTGCTGTCATTACTCGTCAGCCGCCCGTCTTTATAAAACTGGATGATGGAAGGATGGAGCGGATTGAGCGTTTGATGGTAAACAGGCCCGCCGGTGCTGTAATAATGCTCAGCTAATTTCCATTTCCCGATTATCCCTTCATTGTGAAGCGCAGGAGACTGGGATTTATTGCAGCAGAGCAGAACGCACAATAAAAGCGGTATCAGCATAAAAGCCGTCTTCATACATTAGCTTTTCCTTCTGACCCAAAACCGCGACCGAACGTTGCATCGCGTAAAGGTATTTGTATTGGGAGGGAATTATTATAACACGATGCCCAATAACGCTAAAATTTCCTGGCGGCCTTTTGAAGTAACCATTAATTCTCTTGAAAACCGGGCTCTCCGAAACCATTTCCGCTCAAACATTTTGTTCAGCAGAGCTGCTCCAAGTTGTCCTGCCAAATGCGACCGGCGCTCAGACCAATCAAGACATTGACGGGTTAAAGGGCGGCGGCTATTGCTGAAATCGCTTTGAAAAATATCAAACCCGGCAAGCCATTTCCATCCTTTATCCGTAACCATATACCTGGTATCCGACTTTTTCAGATATCCTTTTCGCAGCATGGCTTCCACAATTTTTATACTCACAAAACCGGCAAGGTGGTCATAACAGGTTCTGCAATATCTTATACCGGTTGCTGCAATTGCAGGCTCATGGGTTTCAGGCGACCGGATATTGGCCAGGTTTGCCAACGCTTCTACGACATAAGCGACTTCTGAATTCGACAGCGAGTAATACCTGTGCCGTCCCTGCGTTTCCACTTTTATAATATCTGCCTCAAGCAACTTTGACAAATGATTGCTTGCAGCGGTAGGAGAAATATCGGCAGCAATGGCCAGTTCGCTCGCAGAAAAGGCTTTGGCATCAAGCAATTGCCAAAGCATTTTGGCCCTGGCCGGCTCGCATAGCAACCCTGAAATTAAAACAAATTTTTCCTCTACTTCCATAATTCATTATTGAATGAAGTGTAAATGTAATCAATATGCAAAATTTGCACAAACAAAAAAATATAAAATGATAGCAGTAATATTTGAAGCCTATCCTGCAAAAGGGAAATGGGACGAGTATCTTGACATGGCGGCAAGTTTAAGGCCCGAACTAATCAAAATAGAAGGATTCATTTCTGTAGAGCGTTACCAAAGTATGTCGAATCCGGACAAAGTGTTATCTCTTTCTTTTTGGAAAGATGAGGAAAGTGTAAAAAAATGGAGAAATGCAGAAATGCACAGGATGGCTCAACAGCACGGCAGGGATTCAATATTTGAAAACTACCGGCTAAGGGTAGCCGAGGTAAACAGAGACTATGGCATGACGGAAAGAGCGCAGGCTCCTGATGACAGTAAAAGCATACACAAATAAATATTAAAAATGAAAGATCTGGAAATCATTTTAGAGAACAAAACAGGCATGTTAGCGCTTTTAGGGGAAATACTGGGTAAAAACAAAATCAGCCTTGAGGGCGGCGGTGCGTTTGCCAATGGAAAGCAGGCTATTGCCCATTTTCTGGTGGAAGAACCTGAAAAAGCCAAAGCGGTTCTAGCAGGAGCAGGTATTGAAGTGACAAAGATCAATGAAGTAATTGTTCAAAAA
>CAYYZJ010000919.1:0-8470 GCA_964475615.1 uncultured Flavitalea sp.
ATCGGTGCTGATCAAATGCATTATAGGTTTATTGCAGCCCGACAGCGGCAGCATAACCGTGCTCGGCAAAAGCATTACGGGGTTAAGCCATGAGGAGCTTGACAGGGTACGCGCCAAAGTGGGATTCCTCTTTCAAAGCAATGCGCTTTATGATTCAATGACCGTGAGGGAAAATCTCGAGTTCCCCTTGCGAAGGCACTGGATCAGGATATCGCAGCAGGAAGTAGATGACATGGTAATGGAAGTGCTGACAAATGTGGGGCTGGAATATACGGTGGACATGATGCCGTCGGAACTGTCCGGCGGCATGCGCAAGCGCATCGCACTGGCAAGAACGCTGATCCTGAAACCAGAGATCATCCTTTATGATGAGCCCACTACCGGGCTCGATCCGGTTACCGGAAAAGAGATCAGCACCCTGATGGTGGAAATCCAGAAAAAATACCGGGCCTCGTCCATCATCATCTCTCACGATATGAACTGCATAAAGCTGACTTCGGATCGCGTGGTGGTGCTGATGGATGGGAAATGCTATGCCGAAGGAACTTATGAATCCCTGCAGCGCTCGGACGATAAAAAAATAAAACAGTTTTTCGAGTAAAATCATATTTATGCCAGACCAGAGATCAAACAATATTAAGCTCGGCCTTTTTGTGCTGGCAGGATTATTACTGCTGGTATTTACCCTGTACATGCTCGGAAGAAATAAAAACCTGTTCGGCTCCAGCTTTGAACTGAAGGCAAGGTTCAGCAATGTAAGCGGGCTGACCAAAGGAAACAATATCCGGTTTTCAGGAATACAGGCCGGCACCGTTAAGAGCATAACCATCTGCAATGATTCGACCATTGAAGTAGTCATGATGATCGATGAAAAAGTAAAACCCTACATTCATAAAAATGCGGTTGCCTCTATCGGCACTGAAGGGTTGATGGGGAACAAGATCATAAACATTGTGCCTGTTCCCGGCACTGCCAAGGGGGTTGAGGAAAATGATGTTTTGCCCGTACAAAAAACGCTCAATACGGATGAGATGTTACAGACCCTTAACCGCACCAACAACAATATCGCCGCCATTTCGGAAGACCTTAAAAGCACCGTGCAGCGCATCAACAACAGCAGCGCGCTCTGGGGAATACTGAATGAACGCAACCTGGCAGCCAATTTCAGGACATCAATGAACAATATCAAACTGGCCAGCGCAAGCGCCAGGGATATGACAGCGGAACTCCATTCCATTATCGATGCCGTTCAAAACGGCAAGGGATCGGTTGGCGCCTTGCTTACCGACACTTCGTTTTCGCATAACCTGAACGAAGCCGTTACCAAAATCAAATCAGCAGGCGATAATGCCAATGCACTGGCCGGGGAACTGAATAATATGGCTGAGCATATTCAATATGATATCAATAACGGTAAAGGAACAATAAATGCCCTGCTGAAGGATTCCATGATGGTGGTAAAGCTGAACGCCAGCCTGGATAACATCCAGAAAGGAACGGATGCTTTCAGCCAGGATATGGAAGCATTGAAGCACAATTTCCTTTTGCGGGGATATTTTCGCAAGCTGGAGAAAAAACAGAAAAAAGAAACGGGCAAAAAACAAACAACAACCGAAAATCAGTCGAATGCCTCAATTGATTGAACTTCCCGGCTTTCGTGGCGTTTGTGCGCATAATCAATGAGCCTGCTGATATTGATCAGCTTTGCCGCCGCTCCCTTTATACTATTTTTGTTTGCGATCGATTCATTTCAACTAAAAAAAATGCAGGAAGAATTTAAAAAAATAGAAGAAGCGGCAGATCACCTGAAGCAATACATCAATATCAGGATCGACCGCATAAAACTTACCGCCGCCGAAAAAGCATCCGATGTGCTTTCCGTTTTTATTGCCAAAGCGCTTGCCGGCCTCGTTTTCTTTTTCTTTATACTGTTTGCAGGCGAAGCGGCAGCCTATGGCATAGGGAATTATCTGGGTAAGACCTGGCTGGGCTTTCTGATCGTAGCAGGATGTTGCTTTCTGGCCGGACTGATCATCTGGATGGCGAGGGAAAGATTGCTCCGGATCCCGATCATGAATGCCATGATCAGCCGTTTGTTCATGAATGAAACCGATGAAGATGGAAAAAATTAAAAATGCAACCCATTTGCGGGAGCAGAAAATGAAGCTCCGGGTACAAGAGCTCGAGTTGGAAAAGCTCATCCGCAAAGACTGGTCGGAAATCAGGGAAAAGCTTCAGCCTGAAGCTATGTTAAAGCATGATCTGTCCGGAAATAATCATGCCCACTGGCTGGCAAAGGGCCTGAGCCTCGGCATTTCCATCTTCACCAAAAAGATGCTGGAAAAAGCGGAAGAAAAGCTTGAGACAAAAGCAGAGAAAGGAATGGAATACCTCAACAAGCGCCTCAATAAAGCCTTCTCAACAAAGAAATAAATTGAGCGAATGCTCTTTTAGTAATTCGTGGCCGGGAAATCAATGCGGGCCGTCTTCTTCTACACACACAAATTCAGCGCGCAGCCCGGCACTACGCCTTCTGGAATGCTAACAAAGGAATTTTCGTAATGAACGATAACTGCTCAGCCATGCTGGGAAAGAGGATTTTTTCGAGCAGGTTTCTGTGCTGGTCGGTAAACATGACAACCAGGGATGGGTTCGACTTATATATCATATCCCGGAGATCCTTAAAAAAAGAACGGGTAAATCCTGTTCTTTTGATTTTCAGCTCCAGCCCATAAGGGAACTTCTTATCGAACGATTTTTCCAGGGTCTTCCTGTTGGGCATCAGCTCATAGGGCCAGGTGAGGTGAAGCACTTCTATTCCGGCTTTCAGCGGGCGCGCCAGGTCTTCCACTTTTTTCAGCTCTTTGGAATAATCCTGAAAATCGGTGGCATACAATATTTGTTTAACCGATTTTTTTCTGTAGTTCTTTGGCACTGCGATCACCGGAACCTGCGATCTTGTGATGAGGTTGCCCGTATTGGTGCCGAACAGCTTGTTCAATGTTCCGGCGCCCCGGGTAGCCATGCATATATAATCGATATCAGCGCGCTTCCGGCAATAATCCATTATGGCAATATCGGGCGAAACGCCCTGCTTTACCACGCAGGAATGCTTTCCGGGCTTACTGCGCATGGATTTGTACAGGGCCGAAACAAACCGCTGCAGTTTATTGCCGGCGGCCGCCTCTTCAGCTTTGATATGATCTTCATTTGCAGGCAGGGCTATTGCATGGAATACATGAAAAAAGATCAACTCTATTTTTTGCTGCATTGACCATTGAATGGCAAATCGCATACCTGCCCTGGAATTGGCGGAAAAATCGGTCGGCACCAGTATCTTCAGCATGGCTGTCAATTTTTATTGATTGTGCCGGCAAACCTAAACACATAAGGCCTGACTGCCATTGACTATTATCATCGCGGTGCATGATTGTGGTAAGCTGCCGTTTATTGCAGCCGGAGTATTTTGCTTAAAAAGACAATGCCGATACAACGCGCTCCCCATATTCTGCATACCACAGTGAAATATCTTCAGGTCATATTCATTTCACTGATATTGCTGTATTTCGGCAAAACCCTTTTTATTCCGGTCTTATTCGGCCTCCTGCTGGCATTCATCGGCTACCCGGTCTGCAAATGGCTCGAACAGCGGCATTGGAAAAGAGCAGCGGCAATAACTGTAGTGATCTTCTTTATCGCTGTTTTGTTTTTATCATTGTTATGGCTGCTGGCTTATGAGCTCAATATTTTCCTGCGCGATCTTCCCCGCATTGCAGATAAGCTGAAGTCTTACGTACCGGGCATCCGGCATTGGATAACGGACAATACCGGCATCGGCTCGAACAAGCAGTCGGACTGGCTGAAAAAAATCATCACTGATTTGCAAAACGGGCTGGCCGCGTATTTGAAGACCCTGTTCAGCGCAACAGTCTCCACCATTTTCATGCTCATCATGATCCCCATCTATGCCAGCCTGTTCCTCTATCATCGTGAAACCTTCCTGAAATATCTCGAATCGGTTATCGGCCCCGCTTATCGGAAAGAACTCCACCAGGTGCTGCGGAAATCCATCCTTACTTATTTCCATTTCGTAAAAGGCACTTTCTTTGTTTACCTGATCGTAGGCGCATTGAACAGTGCAGGTTTGCTGCTGCTGGGCATACAGCATGCTATTTTATATGGAATGCTTACTGCGTTTATGACCATCATTCCCTATATAGGCATCATCATCAGCGCGTCCATGCCGGTTACCGTTGCCCTTATTACCAAAGATTCACTATGGTATCCGGCAGCGGTAGTACTGCTGTTTGTTTTTGTTCAGTATCTGGAAGCCAATGTAATTTTTCCCAGAGTAGTAGGCGCCCAGCTTAACCTGAGCACCTGGTCTACCCTCGTTGCCATCATTGCAGGCACTATCCTGTGGGGAGTGGCCGGCATGATCCTTTTTATTCCGCTGGTTGCCATATTGAAAATTGTAAGCGACCAGGTAGATGATCTTAAATCCATCAATATTTTACTGAACAGGAAGGAAGGCTATCAGGGCAGGATGGTTCGCGCTTCCGTGAATGAGTTATTGTAAACGATCTATGCAAGAACACATATCTAATACCGGCATTTTCGCAGGACTGAAAAAATCGGATATACCCGCCCTGACCGGCCGATTCGGGAAAAATGTTTTCAAGCAGGAAAAGCATAGCGGAATTTTCCGCATTATCTGGGATGTTTTGAAAGAGCCCATGTTCCTGATGTTGTTTGCAGCCTGTTCTCTTTATTTTATCCTGGGCAGATTGAATGAAGGCCTGCTGATGCTGGCCGCAATGTTTTTCGTGGCCGCCATTTCCGTCTACCAGGAACTGAAAAGCTCCAGGGCGCTGCAAGCGCTGAAGCAGTATACAGAGCCAAGGATCACCGTTGTCAGAGATGGAGAAGACCAGGTTATTCTTTCCGAAGACCTGCTTCCGGGAGATGTTATGATCCTGGAAGAAGGGAACCGGATACCGGCAGATGCAACCATCATCCAGGCGAACGATCTGACGGTTAATGAATCGATCCTTACAGGAGAATCGGTTCCTGTTGACAAGCGCCTTTCTCCCCTTTTCAATCAGCTTTTCCAGGGCACAACCATCAATTCAGGCAAATGTTATGCAACCGTAACGGCAACGGGCAACAGAACCATGCTGGGCAAACTGGGTAAATCGATCGGTGTCATTATTCCTTCAAAGACCTTGCTGCAGCAGCAGATCGGCCGCTTTGTAAAGATCATGGCGGCCTTGGGTTTTACTGCTTTTGCACTGATATGGCTGATCAATTATGTCAGGAGCGGAGACCTGATACAAAGCCTGCTGTTCGGGCTTACCCTTGCCATGTCGGCCGTACCTGAAGAAATACCGGTGGCTTTTTCTTCATTCATGGCACTGGGAGCTGCTAAGATGGCCAGGCTGGGCATCATTACCCGCCAGCCGCAGACTATAGAGAATTTAGGTGCGGTAAGCGTGATCTGCCTGGATAAAACCGGAACGATTACGGAAAATAAGATGCAGGTAAAAAAGATCTATGATTTCAAAACCGGAAGCATCGAAGAACTTGATGAAAAACGATCTTTACAAAGTCTCGATGTATTGCGTTATGCCCGGCTGGCCAGCGAAAAAGAGCCTTTCGACGCTATGGAAAAAGCCATTGTGGAAGCTTATCAGCGCTATGCGGACGGAAGGAATGAGGAAGCGCTCCACATGGTGCATGAATATCCTTTGAGCGGCCGGCCTCCCATGATGACCCATGTATATGCTTCAGGAAATGTTCAATTGATTGCCTCCAAAGGCGCTCCGGAGCGGATATTGAACATTTGCAAACTGGATAAGCAGGCCAGGAAAAAAGCAGAGCATATTGTACAGGAGATGGCTGCTTCGGGCTACCGCGTGTTGGGCATAGCCAGCGTATCGGATCATGCAGGCCCTTATCCTGCAGAGCAGGACGGTTTCAACTGGAAATTCGAGGGGCTTTTGTCATTGTACGATCCTCCCAAGGTCAATGTAAACGAGGTGATCGCCAAATGGCATAAAGCCGGGATCGGTATCAAACTGCTTACGGGCGATTATGCGGAAACAGCCATGAACATAGCCCGAAGATCAGGGATAGCGCTGCATGATCAATTCATCACCGGCGAACAGGTGATGCAAATGCCGCATGAAGCATTGCAGGAAATTGTAAAGAACATAAACATTTATGCGCGCATGTTCCCTGATGCAAAACTGAAAGTGGTGGATGCACTGAAAGACAATGAAGAGATCGTTGCCATGACCGGCGACGGCGTGAACGACGGGCCTGCGCTCAAATCCGCGCATATCGGCATTGCCATGGGAAGCAAAGGTACTGAAATAGCCAAGGAAGCGGCCGACCTTATTATCACCGACGATAATCTCGATAAGATCACCGATGCTATACAACAGGGAAGAAAAATATACAGCAATTTTAAAAAAGCCATACGTTATATCATATCCATTCACATTCCCGTCATTCTTACAGCATCGTTGCCGCTCGTTTCAGGATGGAAATTTCCGAACATTTTTACTCCCATCCATATCATTTTTCTGGAATTGATCATGGGACCTACCTGCTCTATCTTTTATGAGCGGGAACCCGTGGAAAGCAATATCATGAATAAACCGCCGGGAGCACACAGGCAAAAAATATTTTCCGGGCGGGAATTGCTGATAAGCATTGTCCAGGGCCTTGTTATCGCATCGGGCCTGCTTATACCTTATTATTATTTCATGACCGGGGGATATTCCATACAGTATGTCCGCACCGTTGTTTTTACCACGCTGATCCTGAGCAATGTGTTTTTAACTTTCATCAATCGCTCGTTCGAGGAAACGTTCAATAAAACGATTCATTATAAAAATGCACTGGTTCCGTACGTGCTGATTATTTCGGCAGCTTTTCTTCTTGCTATCCGGTTTATCAAACCGGTTCAATCTCTTTTTCAGATAACAAGCATCTCTGCGCTGCATTATGGGATTTGCGTGATGGTGAGCGTGTTTTGCACCGGATGGCTTGAATTATATAAAAGCCGGCTATCTGTCAAACGATCAGCCTGACCGATCAAGCTTTCTGAACATTATTGCAAGCAGCAGCATTGACATGGGAGCCGTAATTGCCCAGGGGAAACCCAGGAAAAGTAATTTTGCTGAAAAGTTGGGTGAGAAATATACGATTGCAATTAAAGGAGTAATAACCGCATTGGCGAGAAAAAAAATCCCAACCCATTTTTGAAAGCCCTGTTTCCCGAATACCGGAACTGCTGCCAGGGTAGCCAGGCCCATAAAAATGTAGCCAATGCATCGAAATCCCAGAACATGGAATGTGGTGTCTGTTCAAGAACCTGGATTTTAAGCAGGCTCCTTGGATTTTTGCCGGAATTACCGTTGCGCCACCCGCTCCATGATGTTTGAAACCCATATTCCCCTGTTGATCTTACCGGAATAAGGAGCAATAGAGCAGCGGTATAAGGGCGCTTCATCTGTTCATGCGGTAATGATAGCGTGTATATGGAATATGAAATCCCAGTTGCATGAAACCCGAATATGACGCTTTGTTTTTTTCTTTATCCGGCAATTCGATATCGGCCACAAACAGCCTGGCTCCTTCTTTCAACCCATCCTGCACTGCTTTCTTCCAGATGGAAAAATCCGGCGCATGATCAGCGCTCATCACGCCGGGAACAGGCGCATCCACTCCTGAAAAAACAGTCTTTTCTTTCGTCATGAAAAAAGAACGGCAGGCCACGATTTTATGATTCCGGAATGCGATATAATGCTTCCATCCTTTTCGCAAAGCAAAAGCACGCGGCCATTCATAAAAGCTGAACCCATACGTGCCGATCAAAAATTGCACCCAGGCTTCCTTCAGGGATCCGTCTACCAGCCTGACTTCGATGGAATCGGCTGCATTTACCAGCGGCTCATCCGCTCTGACAATTCTTTCCCATGAACCGGCCAGGTAAAAACCATTTTGTCTCAATAAAGAATCGGCATGCGGCGGGTTCATGGGAAATGAATAATGAACCAGGTATTTTTCATGATGAGCATAAAACGATTTTATTTCATCCACCACTTCCTGTGTCAACGGCCGGGAAAGGCCCAGCCCGATAACCCGGTTGAAAAGCGGGATGGGTTCTTGCTGAAAATTAATGGCCAGGCCGCCGCCGATATATTGATACCTGAGCCCGTTGGCCGTTTTGAACGAATCGGGCGCAGCATCGATCAGGTCGCGCCAGGCCGCCATTTCTGTTTGCTCTATCAGCAAAGGATCGTCCGCAATAGGTAAAGTATCGTCTTTTTGTTGCCCGGAAATGCTGAGGGCTGCCGCTATAAGATAGCCGTGAATACCATTTTTCATATCTGCTTTTTATTGAAGGAGGCGCAACAGACATGAAAAGTTCATTTTAAAAGAAAAAAATCAGCGCGAATGA
>CAYYZJ010000920.1:0-2074 GCA_964475615.1 uncultured Flavitalea sp.
CTCTATGCCAGTGAAAATACCGACCTCATGTTCGGCGCCAACTGGCGGCTGAAAGATGCAGCCATTCCTTTTATAGGCTTTTATTATAAAGGGCTGACCCTGGGCGTCAGCTATGATGTAAACGTATCCTCCATGAATGCCGGCGCTTCCAAAAGCAATAGCCTGGAACTTTCGCTCTCGTTCATGGGACAAAGAAAGAACAGCACCAAAACAAAATCCTTTTATTGCCCGAGATTCTAAACCATATCATACCATGAGCGGAAAATCAACCTGTTTATATAGAACGATCTGCCTTGCGGCATGGCTGCTGTTTTGCGCGATTGCCGCGCATGCGCAGTATGGCAATATGGGTTATTATAACCAGGCCAATAAGCTGTTTAAAGAAAAGAACTATTTTGAAGCTGCGCAATGTTATGAGAAATACCTGGCTGCGGAGAAAAAGTCGAAGAACAGGGCGCAGCCTTTTGCAGTAGAAAAAAAGATCAAGGGCAAGACCAATCTCGACCCTCATGAAGAAGCCGTTTACCAGTTGGCAGAATGCTATCGCCTATCTAATGACTATGCCCAGGCGGAAAAAAAGTACAGCGAAGCCGCTTCGTTCTCTTCCAAAGCATATCCGCTGTGCCAATACTGGTATGGCGTATCGCTCCGGGCCAATGGAAAATATAAAGAAGCGATGGAAGCCATTACGAAATTCTTACAGGAACATACCGGGCTCGACGAATGGATGATGGGCGCCGACCGGGAGCTCGAAAGCCTGAAATACATTCAATCGCAACTGGCCAAAAGCAATAAGGATAGATTTGTATTGCTGCCTCAGAACAATTCGGGCAATACCTCGGCCTATGCCCTTACTATTAAAAACGAAGACACGGTAGTGTTCACTTCCATCCATGCCGATGCATCAACGGCCAAAGGTGGAAAAACGGTTTATCTCAACGACCTCTACGAATCTGCCGGCAATGAAACCCTTTCGGGCAAAGCATCGAGGATCAGCATGTCCGGCAACAAAGGGCTGCACAATGGCCTGGCCTGCTTTGCAGACAGCGGCAGAAGAATGTTCTTCACCCGCTGGGCGAAAAAAGATGGACGCTCCATTTCGGTTATATATTCCTGTTATAGGACCGACACGGGCTGGTCGGCCCCGGTAAAGCTAGCCGACCCGGTGAATATAGATGGCTATAGCAGCGCACAGCCTTTTGTAACCAAAGACGGGAGATATTTATTGTTCTCCTCCGACAGGCCCGGCGGCGCAGGCAACTATGATATCTGGTATGCTTCGCTCGACAGTAACTGGCAGGCTTATACCGTCGGCAATATGGGCACCATGATCAATACTGCCGGCGATGAGGAATCTCCTTTTTATCACCAGCAGAGCCGTACGCTTGTATTTGCCAGCAATGGCCGTACCGGCATGGGCGGCTTCGATATCTATTATGCCAAAAATGATTTCAGCTTTACGCATTGGAGCCAGCCTCAGAATCCGGGCATGCCGCTGAACTCGTCGAGGGATGATCTGTATTTTATCAGCACCGATGATGACAATCTCTGGAATTCAGGATGGCTCAGCTCCGATAGGGCTACCGGCTGCTGCCTTGCGCTTTTTTCCGTTCGTGAAAACAATAAACAATTCGTGTCAGGATCGGTGCTGGACTGCGAAAGCAAAAAGCCCCTGCCCGGCGTTCAGCTAACGGTAAGGGATACGCGCCATCACGACAGCCTGCTTGCCCGTTACAGCACCGACAGCTCGGGCCATTACGCCTTTGAGCTGAAGAACGCTTCCCGCTTTGTCATAAAAGCCGAAAAGCAGGGATACGTTCCGCAGGATAAAAACTATACGATCCATTTTGAAAGCCTTGCCGATACCGTGCAGAATGAAGCGATCTGCCTCAGGCCGATCGAATCCGGGGAAGCTGAGCTGGCCGCAGTGCTGAAAGCCCTGAGCCGTTCCACCACAGTAGGCCATTTCGGTTATAAAAAAGCAGAGCTTAACGCCTATACCTATGCGAACCTCGATTCGTTGGCCGGCCTGATGCGGAAATACCCTTCCGTAAAAATACAGATCGGCGGATAT
>CAYYZJ010000921.1:0-2484 GCA_964475615.1 uncultured Flavitalea sp.
GTTGCCCTGCGTGCAGGCCGCTTGCTGAAATACGATGCAGCCAGCATGAAGATCACCAATGTGCCGGAGGCCAATAAATATCTCTCCCGTGAATACCGCGCAGGATGGGATCCGGCAACGATATGATTTGCTTCCATAAAAAACATTCATCATGAAAACAATGAACAGAAGAAATTTTCTCGGCAAGGCAATGATGGGAATAGGCGCTGCATCGGTAATATCGCAACTGCGCGCATCGGGCCTGTTTATCAATCAACCCATCGGGTTCCAGTCGTTCGCCATCCGCGATAAGATCGAAAAAGATTTTGCAGGCAGCCTCAAGCTCATGGCCGGACTGGGATACCAGCTTGTTGAAATGTGTTCTCCCTCCGGATATAAAGGATTAGGGTTTGGCTCGCTGGTAAGCATGAAGACCGCCGACATGCGCAAGATCATCAATGATGCGGGCCTCAGTTGCCCGAGCTGCCATTTCGGGTTCGGAGAGCTGACCAATAACCTGGACGACCGCATCCAGTTTGCGCAAGACCTTGGCCTCAGCCAGATGGTCTGCTCCACCTTCGGCCTGCCGAAAGAAGCTACCATCAAGGATTATCAGACCGCAGCGGAAAAGCTGAACAAGATCGCAGAAAAGATCAAAAGCGCAGGAATGCAGGCAGGCTTCCATAATCATGAAATGGAATTTGCCACCATCGACGGCAAGCTGATCTATGATGCATTGATGGAGACCTTCGATCCGCAGCTCGTAAAAATGCAGTTCCAGACCGAAGTGATCAACCTGGGTTATAAGGCGTCTGCCTATTTCAAAAAATATCCGGGAAGATTTATTTCTTCGCATCTCTCCGACTGGACGGCCGACAAAAAGCAGGTGCCCATCGGCAAGGGTGTGATTGACTGGAAAGAATTTTTTGCTGCCGCACAAACCGGCGGAATAAAGAATTTCTTTGTGGAGATGGAATTCGATACATTCAAGGATAGCGCAACATATATCCGTTCGCTGCAGGTCTAGTCGAGCCAGATCACCGAATTGCCGGTTCCGAATTCATTCTGCTCCCATTGTTTATTGTCGGGATCGAGTATCCATTTGCCATCTACAATAAATTTGTAGCGGTGCTTGCCTTTGCCAAGATAAACCTTGCCTTCCCATCCGCCGTTGGTTTTAATCATCGGGATCCCTCTTTCGCTCCAGTCATTGAAATCGCCTGCGAGGAAAACACGGCGGGCATTCTGGAAGCCGTTCAGCCGGAAAGTAAAATTAGCCCCAATGACCATGAAAGAATTTTCATTGCCTTTGCCATCATCCACGATATTGTTATTGGCAGGATCGGTGATCCAGCGGCCGTCTACAATAAATTTATATTGATAGTTGCCGGGGCCGAGCACATAGGGCAATACCCATCCGTCTGCAGTGCGCTTCATGAATAGCTGGTCGGACTTCCAGTCGTTGAAGTTGCCGGCCACTGCAACGCGGTGCGCATCGGTAAATCCTTTCAGCATAAACGGATAGGCGTTACCGATAGCCGTTACCGATCTATTGTCTCCGATGTTGGCATCATTCGCCCTGATCACTTTACCGTCCACGATAAATTCATACTGGTAAGTACCTTCGCTCAGGTACATATCGATCTGCCAGCCTTTATCCGTTCTTTTCATGGGAATGGATTGCTGGTCCCAGTTATTGAAAGAGCCTGCAATATAAACCTGCTGGGCCTGTTCATAGCCTTTCAGGGAAAATGATTTGTTGGTTATGAATACCATCGAATTGATATTGCCGCGACCATCGTTCTCGCGCAGGTCATTGGCCGGGTCAGTCATCCATCCGTTTTCATTGACGATGAATTTATAGTAATACACATTGGGATCGAGCTTCACTTTCACCATCCATCCGTCTTCGGTGCGGGTCATAGGGAAAGCGCCGTATTGCCAGTTGGTAAAGTTCCCTGCCAATCTCACTTTTCTTGCCCGGTCGTACCCTTTCAGATAAAAATATACGATGCCGTCTTCCTGTTTCACACTTTGATAATTGCGGAACTGGTTCACACCATAAATGATCTTATTGCCTCCCATCACCCGCCAGTTTTCAGGAGTGGGAATGGCGGAGAAGATGATCTTGTCCTCAGCATTGCCAAGGTCGTTTACGCCGGCAATGGGTTTGGTTACAATATAAGTGCTTTGATCGGCAGCGATATTCCACCCGTTCTTTTTCAGGGAATCATCCACGCCGGAGCCAAGCAGTTGATAAAGGCCGATATCGGAAAGATTGTATTGCCTGGTAAAACCGGCCAGTGCGTTCATGCCCAGATTTTTCGAGATCACGAGATAGATCTTGTTGTCCTTTACCTTGAAGACAGCCATGGACTTATTGTCCTGGGCTTCTGCACCCAAAACAAGCAAAGCAACAAGCAAGCCGATGAACCAGCATTTCCTTATGTAACGGCGCTCACTCATTTAATATGTACAATTTACGCTTCACGAAATTAAATACCA
>CAYYZJ010000922.1:0-3425 GCA_964475615.1 uncultured Flavitalea sp.
ATGGTGCATCGTCTTCCATAACCACAGACAATAAGAACAGGGATGTGTTGAGCTCCGCATCCCAATCCTCCAGCAGCAACAGCGGTTATACGATCAATAATGCGAACCTGCAGTTCCGGCATAAGTTCAAAAAAAGATACAGGACAATATCGCTCGATCTCAATCTTTCCGCCAATCAGAATGACGGGTATGGGCACAATAATATCGTCAACGGGTATTATATTACCGACGGCAATTATTCGCCTGTTCCGAAGCTGGATTCAATCAATCAGTACTATAACGATTCCCTGCATTCGATCACATTAAGTCCGACATTATCCTATACCGAGCCCATTGCCAAAAACCAGATCCTCGAATTCAATTACAATCATACTTATAACCGAAACAGGAGCATCAACAATACCTACAGCTATAATGAGGACACGAAAGAGTTCAATATTTTCGACAGCCTCTACAGCAACTCGTACCGCTTCATATCCAATTCAGACCGGTTTACGCTGAACTATCGCATACAGCAGGCAAAATTCAATCTTAGCTTTGGCTCGGGCCTGCAGTTTACCAATTTCAACAGCTTTAATACAACCAAGAACATTACAGTTGCCCGTGAGTATACGAACCTTACTCCTACGGTAAATTTTCAATACAGCTTTTCAAACACCAAGCGGTTCCGTTTGAACTATATGGGCAGAACCGGCACGCCTACTGCTTCTCAACTGCAGCCGCTTACCACTACTACCGATTCGATCAATTTCCAGGTGGGAAATCCGGCCCTGAAACCGCAGTTCACGCATAGCCTGCGCATGCTGTATGCTTCTTTCAATCCATCGAACCAGCGCGTGTTATTTGCTACCGTTAATGCCAGCACCACCCTCAACGATATACAGAATGCAGTGGTGATACAAACCAATAAACGGATCAGCACCTATGTTAACCTGAATGGCACTTATAATTTGTCGGGATTTTTCAATTACGGGTTTGCCCTGAAAAAGCCTAAATCGAATCTCAACCTCATCACGAATATCAATTATTCCCAAAGCCAGACCCTGCAGGCAACGGACACTTCGGCCATTCCGGTAACAGACTATAACTATACGCATATCTACACGAGAAATACTACGTTTGGAGAAACGATTTCCTGGACTACCAATATCAAGAAGAATTTCGACATGAACTTCAGCTCCACGTCAACCTATAATATCGGCAGGAACTCTTTTAATTCCAAACAGAACCTGAATAGCTTCAGCCAATCCTTTTCCGCGGAAGTTACCGCCTATACCGACAATGGCTGGCTCATTGCCACTACCTTCGATTACACCTATACGAATACCGGGTCATCGGGCTATAATGCCAGCATTCCCCTGCTGAACCCCAGCATTGCCAAGCTCCTGTTCAAAAAGAAGCAGGGCGAGCTGCGTTTAAGCGTTTTCGATTTGCTGAACCAGAACACTTCGGTGAATAAAACAGTATCCCTGTATTCCACTGCCTACACGAGAACCAATGTGCTTACCCGTTATGTTATGCTAACGTTCACGTATAACCTGAATAATTTTGCGGGCTCCCAGCAAAGAAGGATGCCGGGCATGTTTCCGGGAAGGTTTCGCGGCATGAGGGATGGCGGCCCCCCCGGGCCGGGGCCCGGAGGCGAGCTGTAAAAAAAACGTCTCGCCCGGGGGGCGAGACGGTAAAACTAATTTCATAGGTAAGCCCTTGCGGGAAAAAGAGATCGGCTATTTTCTTTTTTTATGGTAATAATATGAGCTTTCCAGGGGCGATTGACCCGCTACAATAACAGAAAGCAGGCTTTTAATGAAACGGTAAATATTGAAAGAAGGACGATAATAATTCTTGTACAGCTTCGCCTTTTGCGTATCGAAATACATATTGTTCTTTTCCATCGATATCGGGTTGAAAGCGGCCTATTGACCAGGCCAATAACGTATTTTCCAAAAATTTATTTTACACCTGTGTATGAAAACGGTAGCGTAGATTTCCTATTGCAGCAGCCTTGAAATTATCCTATATTTAGGGGCTAAATCCCTACTATGAAAAGCACCCTGATTATGCTTGCTTTTTTTGCCCACTCCATAGCAACCTGGGCACAGGAGGATGTCTTTTCGAACAAGACCAATATGGCCCTTGAAAAAGTGATCAAAGACTTCCCCAACCGTTTCCATAATATTAAAGGTGAAATGATCGTACAACGTGCGCAGACCACCGAGTACAGATCAACCATACAGGTTCCGGGCACTTCCTCCTGCACCGTAATAAAGCATGCAGTATCCAATAATGACGTATATAGCTGGAATTGCTCCGTATTTGCAACCAGGGATTTTAACCTGGCCAAAAACAAATTCAAGGAGATCTTCGACCAGATCGAAAATACCATCATCAAGATCGACGGACAGAAGCCCTTTATCATGAGCGGCCAGTACCGTACACCGCAGGAAGAAAGGAAATACACCAATGTCGTTTTCGAGATCCTGCCTGCTGTCGGCGACATGCAGAAATTAAAAGTAGAGCTTACCATGCAATACATCGGATCGGAATGGAAGGTTTTTTTGACTGTTTATGACAGCAGTTTCAAGGAAGATATAACCACTGCAGTTACCAGTAGCTGATCCGGGCCGCCTCTTTTTAACCTTGCTTAACATTAAATCAAGCCTCATTAACCCGCTTTTGCAGCCGGTACAGATATTTTCGTTGACGGCTTCCTTCAACGAAAATCACTGGCATGAAAAATTCATTTTTACTCGTCTCCCTTCTTCTTTTACAGATCGCATTGAAAGCCCAGTCCGATGGAACGGTACGCGGTGTGCTCACTGATACCGCAGGAAAGATTCCGCTGGCAGATGCTACCATAACCGTGCTCAACGCCAAAGATTCCTCATTGGTGACCTTTACCCGCAGTGAGCCGAACGGCAGGTTCATGGTCCGCGGCCTGGCACAGGGAAGCTACCGTTTGCTGATTACGCATATTGGTTACCGTAACCATTCCAGGAATTTTGTGATCTCCGGCCCTGTCAGGGAGATCGACTTCGGCGCTATCCCGATAACCAGCAAGGCCGCCCTGCTGAAAGAAGTAACGGTTACCCAGGAAACAGCGCCGGTCGTCATAAAGCAGGATACCGTTGAGTTCAATGCCGGCTCTTTTAAAACCAAGCCGAATGCTGTTGTGGAAGACCTGCTCAAAAAACTGCCCGGCGTTCAGGTGGATAAGAACGGTACGATCAAGGCCAACGGAGAAGAAGTGAAGAAGGTGCTGGTGGATGGAAAAGAATTTTTCGGCAATGATCCCAAGATCGCTTCCAAAAACCTGCCTGCCGATGCGGTGGACAAAGTGCAGGTCTTCGATAAAAAATCAGACCAGTCGCAGTTTACCGGCTTCGACGACGGGAACAGCCAGAAAACCATCAACCTCACCATAA
>CAYYZJ010000923.1:0-3058 GCA_964475615.1 uncultured Flavitalea sp.
CAGCCGCTGCCGAATGCATTCGACATAGCAAGGTATGGTTATAGTGATGATTATCTTCAGAAATAAATAGAAAATATATAAATTGGCAAGGAGCAACTACGCGGTTGCTCCTTCATTTTTCAGGCAATGAAGAAGATTGTACTGATATCCCTGCTGCTCGTTTTAATATTGGTGTTCGCTTTTTTTTCCTGCCAGACAAAAGCGCCTTCATCTGCTCCTGAAAAATCCATTGCAGCAAAGCTGGTATTGCAGGTGGACAGTTTTGCCGCGGCCTGCAGCAGGCTGGAAGCTGCTGCTGAAGGCGGGCCCGATGAAAAATCATTGCAGGAACTTTTTCTCCGGGCCAGATTGTCCTATAAACAGTTTGAATGGGCCGCCGAATTTTTTGAGCCTGCCACTTCGAGGTTCGTGAACGGGCCTCCGGTGCAGGAAGTAGAGCCTTCGGGACAGGTCATTGAACCGGCTGGACTGCAGGTGATGGAAACTTTTCTCTTTCCGCATTACGACAGTGCAAGAAAAAAAGACCTCATCCAGCAATGCAGGCTGATGCAGGTGGCCTGCACGAAATACAAGGGCCATTTTACCAATATCGATATTCTGAACTGGCAGGTATTCGATGCAAGCAAGCAGGAAGTATTCCGCCTGGAAACTACCGGCATTGCGGGCTTCGATGATCCGCTTACCTTGAAGAGCATGACGGAATCCGCAGCGGCATTGAAAAGCCTCAGGGAAGTGCTGGCTTATTATACTAAAGAAGATACTATACGCGCCAGGCTGGATGCAGCAGTTGCCTATCTCAATGAAAATACTGATTTCAATGCTTTCAACAGGGCGGAATTCATAAGGAGCTATGCCAATCCGCTTACAACGGCCATCAGCAACCTGAGAGAGGAATTGAAGATGAATACCATCAGGTACAACAGCCTGCTGAACCAGGATGCCAGAACCCTGTTCGACAGCAATGCCTATAACGTTAATGCCTACGTGCCGGATTTGAATGATTTTATATCGGACGAAAAAGTGGCATTGGGCAAAATGCTGTTCTCCGATCCCAGCCTTTCGGGAACCGGAACAAGAAGCTGCCGCTCATGCCATCAGCCCGAAAAAGCATTTACGGACGGGCTGGTCAAGAACACGACGATCGACAATAACGACAGAATAAAAAGAAACACGCCCACGCTGATCAATGCCGCTTTGCAGCCATCGCAGTTTTTTGACCTGCGCGTCCGCACACTGGAGGATCAGTCGCTCAATGTAGTGCAGAACAAGGCCGAAATGCATGGGTCCATGCAGCTTTCGGTGAACAGGCTTTGGCAGGACAGTGTTTACCGCCGCCTTTTTTCAAAAGCCTTTCCCAAAAAAGACAGGAACGGCATTGATACGCTCGAGGTCATGAACGCCATAGGATCTTATGTGCGCAGCCTGGTGATGCTCAACAGCCGCTTCGATGAATACATGCGGGGCAATTCAAATGCCATGAATGCCGGTGAAATAAACGGGTTCAATCTGTTCATGGGAAAAGCAAAGTGTGCAACCTGTCATTACATGCCTTTGTTCAACGGAACTTTTCCGCCGCGATATATGAAAACAGAGGCCGAAGTGATCGGCGTTCCGGCCACAGCAACCGGCAAGGAAATCGACAGCGACCTGGGCAGGTACGCCATCGTAAAAGTGGAATCGCTGAAGCATGCGTTCAAAACGCCGACCGTACGCAATGCCGCGCGAACCGCACCGTATATGCACAACGGCGTGTTTACTACCCTGGAGCAGGTCATTGATTTTTACAATAAAGGCGGAGGCGTTGGCCTGGGCATGAAGATCGATAACCAGACATTGCCTTTTGATAAGCTCGATCTCAGCAGGAAAGAGCAAAGCGATATCATTGCATTCATTAAAGCGCTGGACAGCCGATGATCAGTTAAGGATATTCAGCAACTGCTTTACTTTTTCGCCGATAAGATCCCGCACTTTATTGAACTCATCATGATCCATATTTTTCGGATCAGGTATCTGCCAGTCGATGAACTGCTTTGCAGGCATCCATGGGCAGGCATCCCCGCATCCCATGGTCACTACCACATCGAAAGGAGCGAACTGCCTTACTTCATCCAGGCTTTTTGAATGATGGACGCTCAGATCATAATTTAATTCTTTCATTGCAGCAATTGCCTTTGGATTGATTTTTCCGCTGGGCGTGGAGCCGGCACTATAAGCTTCGACTTTATCGCCTCCATATAGTTTAGCAAATGCCTGCGACATCTGGCTTCTGTTGGAGTTCTCGATGCAAACGAATAGAAGTTTTTTCTTGTCTTGCATAATCTGACCGGTTTCTGTGATCAACAACATCCGTGCCCGGGCTCGCAACAGTTCCTTTCGTCCTTGGCAGGCTTTTCTGCATATACGGTGATGCTTTTTATCCGCGCCGCACTTGTTTTGTATTCATTGATCTCTTTTTCCGGAAAATAATTATTCAGGATATCATCAGGTATGGTTATTTCTTTTTCTGCCTGTAATGCTATATTGCTGAAGCCTGCTTCGCGAATGATTTCCAGGTATTCCGTTTTTCTGATGGCTCCGGTAATACAGCCTGCATACAGTTCGGCAACCTGTTTCCATTTTTCCGGCAGGCTTTCTTCCAGTACAATATCCGAAATCGAAAAATGGCCTCCTGGCTTCAGCACGCGGAAAATTTCGCTGAACACTTTGTGTTTATTGGGAACAAGGTTCAACACGCAATTGCTGACTATTACATCGGCCCTGTTGCTGGTAACAGGCAGGTCTTCAATATCGCCTTGCCTGAACTCTACATTGTTATATCCGAGTTTCTCCGCATTTGCCCTTGCCTTGGCGATCATGGCGGGGGTGAAGTCGATGCCTATGATCCTGCCGGTTTCGCCCGCTTCCGATCTTGCAATAAAGCAGTCATTGCCTGCGCCTGAACCCAGGTCGACAACCACATCTCCCTTTTTGATCCTGGCAAACCGGGTCGGCAGCCCGCAACCAAGACCAAGATCGGCTTCAGTGCTGTAACCCTGAACCGAGGAATAATCTTCACTCA
>CAYYZJ010000924.1:0-3393 GCA_964475615.1 uncultured Flavitalea sp.
TGATGCAGGAAATTAGTACTTTCAATGTATAATTCCTGGCTATGAACTTCATTGTCCGCATCATTGTTTCAGCAGCCGTTGCATTCGGCCTTTCCTATATTTTAAGAGGCATACACATCAGGGATTTCGGAACAGCGCTGATCCTGGCCGTCGTGCTGGCCATCCTGAATGCCATCGTAAAACCCATTCTCATCATCCTTACCCTTCCCATCACCATAATTACCCTGGGGTTATTTCTTTTTGTCATCAACGCGCTCATCATTCTGCTGGCTGCCCGTTTCGTTACCGGTTTTACAGTAGACGGATTCTGGTGGGCATTATTGTTCAGCCTGCTTTTGTCTGTGCTCAGCTCCATACTGTACAATGAAAGCAGTAAAGAATAGATTCCGTTTATACAATTCCAATCCTGAAATTTGCAATATGCAATTCGACCGTAAAGACCTCTCCGATGAACAGCTCATTCATATTTACCGCAATCTCCTTCTTCCCCGGATGATTGAAGAAAAAATGCTGGTATTGCTTCGCCAGGGCAGAATAAGCAAATGGTTCAGCGGCATCGGCCAGGAAGCCATTGCCGTGGGGGCCACGCTGGCATTGCCTGATGACGAATGGATCATGCCGTTGCACCGCAATCTCGGCGTGTTCACTTCGCGCAAAATGCCCTTGCACCGCTTGTTCCTGCAATGGCAGGGAAGCAGCGAAGGATACAGCAAGGGAAGGGAAAGAAGCTTTCATTTCGGCTCTAAAGAACACCATATCTGCGGAATGATCTCACACCTCGGCCCGCAGCTTGCTGTTGCCGATGGAACCGAACTGGCTGCCAGGCTGCGCGGCGAATCCAGAACAGCACTGGCATTTACCGGCGAAGGCGGAACCAGCGAAGGCGATTTTCATGAAGCCCTGAATGTGGCTGCTGTCTGGGACTTGCCGGTGATCTTTCTCATCGAGAACAATGGCTACGGGCTGAGCACGCCTTCGCATGAGCAATACCGTTGTAAGAATCTTATCGATAAAGGCATCGGCTATGGAATAGAAGCCGTTCAGATCGATGGCAATAATGTGCTGACGGTATACGATACCATCCGAGGCGTGCGCGAATACTGCATCGCTCATCAAAAGCCCTATCTCATCGAATGCACAACCTTCCGCATGCGCGGTCATGAAGAAGCCAGCGGCACCAAATACGTGCCGCAGGAGCTGTTTGAAGAATGGGGCCGGAAAGATCCGGTATCCAACTATGAAATGTATCTTCTGCAGCAGGGTGTACTCAATGCCGATTCAGTCAATACTATCCGTGAAGAGATCAGGCATCATATTGAAGAAGAATTGAAGGTAGAAGAAAAGAGCATTGTTCCTGATACGGAAGAGGAATTGAAAGATGTGTACGAGATGCAGGATGCGAGATACGAGATACGAGTAATAGATAATTCTCAACCCGCATCCCGCATCTCGGATCCCGCATCGGACAAACGCTTCATCGATGCCATTCGCGAAGCACTGTATCAAAGCATGCAAACGCATTCCAATCTCATTTTGATGGGACAGGATATTGCCGCTTATGGCGGCGCTTTCAAGATCACTGAAGGATTCATGAATGAGTTCGGGAAGGAAAGGGTGCGCAATACCCCGCTTTGTGAAAGCGCTATTGCCGGCGCCGCACTGGGATTGAGCCTGGAAGGTTTTAAAAGCGTGCTGGAAATGCAGTTCGCCGATTTTGTAACGATGGCTTTCAACCAGATCGTCAACAACCTGGCCAAAGTCCATTACCGCTGGGGCCAGCATGCCGATACCGTGATCCGTATGCCTACAGGGGCCGGCGTCGGCGCAGGGCCTTTTCATTCACAAAGCAATGAAGCGTGGTTTGCGCATACTCCCGGTCTAAAGATAGTTTATCCTTCCAGCCCGATGGATGCAAAGGGATTGCTGATCGCTGCCATCAACGATCCCAATCCGGTAATGTATTTTGAACACAAGGCGCTGTACAGAAGCATCAGCGGGCCGGTGCCCGCCGAATATTTCGAGATCGAGATCGGCAAAGCCAGATGGGTGCGCGAAGGAGAAGATATTTCAATCATCACTTATGGCGCCGGCGTGCATTGGGCAATGGATTATGCAGAAAAAAATCCTGAAATTTCTTTCGATATTCTGGATTTACGAACGCTGCTTCCCCTCGATTATAATTCCATCCGCGCGTCTGTAGAAAAAACAGGAAAGGCGCTTATACTGCACGAAGACACATTGACCGGCGGCATCGGCGGGGAGATCGCAGCCTGGATAGCCGAACACTGTTTTGAGCTGCTGGATGCGCCCGTAATGCGATGCGCTTCGCTGGATACTCCAGTTCCTTTTAATACCGGGCTGGAGAAAAATTTTCTGGCCAGCTCAAGGCTCGATGAGTTCATAAAAAAGCTGATGGCCTATTGATCATTCCAACCCGTATTTCTTTTTCAAAAAAAGAAGCAGGCTCACGGCCACAGGTATGCGCTCCCGAATATTGCCGGCATAATTGCGCGTCCATCCTTCTTCCAGTTGCAGGTCGGGATGATGATGTACTTCCATAGTAATTATTGCGCCGGTTGATTTGCCCTGAATACGCGGATAAAATTTCCGCCCAGTATTTTCATGATATCGGCTTCACTGTATCCCCGTTCTATCAATGCCTGGGTAACGAGCGGATAGTCCTCCACGCCATCCAGCCCTTCCGGAGTGGATTCGGAGCCGTCGAAATCGGAACCCAATCCTACATAATCCACACCGACCAGCTTTACAATATAATCGATATGATCGATCAGCATCGATAACGGCGGACGCAGCGCCTCCATCTCGGTCTGGTATTTAGTCAGGAGCGCCTTATCGGCATCGGATTCGGATTTTCCCTGCGATCTGAGCAGATCCTTTTCCTCCTTATGCCTCGCAAGAAATTCCCTGAGCCCGGGGTAATAATTGCTGTCGACAAAACCCGAATAAAAATTCACGCATATTACGCCGCCGTTGCGGGCCACGGCTTTTATCTGTTCATCCTTGAGATTGCGGAACACCGGGCAGATGCGATATACTGAACTGTGCGAAACGATCACCGGTTTGGTTGTGGTATGAATAGCATCCCAGAAAGTCTGCTCACCCACATGCGAAAGGTCGACCATCATGCCCAATTCATTCATGCGCCTGACTACCTGTTTGCCGAAATCGTTTAATCCCTTAGGTTGCTTGAGCGCAGAATCATGGGTTTCATCCCTGGCGGAAGTGGCCCAGGAAGTGCTGTTGTTCCAGGTCAGCGTCATATACCTTACGCCGCGTTTGTAAAAACTGTCCAGCTTGCCGAGATCGTCTTCCATCATGTGGCCGCCTTCCACGCCCATCATGGCGGCCAGCTTTTTTTCTTTTATCGCTTTT